>JASJDF010000009.1 GCA_030065715.1 Xenococcaceae cyanobacterium MO_188.B19
AATTCGATATAAACTTTACCTTTATTTGGAATTTTTTTATTCTCCAAAGTTAAATAATCTCTTATAATATCTGACACTCAGCTAATATTAGAAGTTTCATCTTTAGCAAATTTTTCAATAATTTTCCAGTAATTTTGATATATTTTATTTTGGTCGTTGCGATTTAAGTCCATTAAAATATAGTTACGGATTAAGTCCGCTTGTGACAAATCTAAACCTGTTGAGTTAAGGCTTTCAAAAATTCTTTGTGGGTCGTCTTTCTTTCGGTCTAATGAAATTTCAACAAACATCAGTTTTGAAAGACCTTCTAAAACAAACTGATAATTTTCTTCCGTTATTCTTCCTTTAAAGTAATTAAAGTTGTCAATTACTTTTGAAAAATCTTGAAAATCTTCATTATCATCACTTCTTAAAAGATAATTTAAAGCCTTATCATTATTTTCTGTGGGTCTTAGCTTTGATTTTTGCTCTTCACGGGCAAATTTATTAATTAGGTATGTCTCGCTGATTTCGTCTATAAGTTCTTCATCTTTTAATTCTTTTGCAAGTCTGTAAATAACCAAGTAAATAAGTGTTAATGTTGTTAAGCGTTGCTGTCCATCAATGATTGTTAATTCCTTTATTCTTGAAGCTGTGTAAACATCATCGTGAACATAAACAATGCTACCAATAAAGTGAGCATTCATTTTTGGGGTTTTCCCAACATCAAGAATGTCGTCCAACAGTTGTTTGCACTGACTGGTACACCAATCATAATTTCGCTGATAAACAGGAATGACAAACTGAGTTTTATTTGATGATAAAAAGTCTTCTACTTTTGTTTCGTTTGCTTTCATTGATTGAGTTAACTGGGGTTTCATATATATCACTATTGATCTAGTTTTCCCTAAGTGAATGAAATTTAATCATCAATCAATTCACAATAATGACTTAAAGGTTCTCTAATTAAAAATAATTATTTAAGCATCTTGCTTTATCTATGTTGGGATAGGAGTTGATTTAACTTCCGTATATTTTTTGATGATCACAATGGTAATAGTTAAGCTATATTGTGGTTGAGAAACTAATACTTCTGCTCCTATTTATAGCGATCGCGTTAGTCAAGTAAATGGTAGTTGCGTAGAAATATTTGCTTTCGTGCAAAGTTGTGGCAATTTTTTTTCACCAGCTTATGTACCCATTAATGATTAGTTAGTTCCTCCTAAGCTAAAGAAATTAAAATAGTGACCGCAAAAAATCTAATGTATATACGAGAAGCTAAAGATTCGAAGCTAAACCAAGTATTATATGTGGAACGTTTAGCTTTTGGTCAGGATGAAGAAGCTGAACTCGTAAGAGAGCTATTAATCGATCCTAGTGCCAAACCTATTTTATCTCTCTTGGCTTTTAAAGAAGATGTAGCTGTAGGACATATTTTATTTACTACGGCACATCTAGAAAATAGCGAAAATACTACAAAAATTGCTCTTTTGGCTCCTTTGGCAGTAATTCCTGATGCTCAGAACCAAGGAATTGGTGGGAAGCTCATCAAAAGAGGGTTAGAAACCCTATCAGAATCAGGGGTCGATCTCGTATTTGTCTTGGGATATCCAGAATATTATTCAAAGCATGGTTTCAAACCCGCAGGATGTCTTGGATTTGAAGCCTCCTATCCTATTGCTAGTGAACATTCTGATGCTTGGATGGTTCAGGCTCTTCGTCCAGATGTGATTGGCTCTGTATCTGGTAAAGTGATTTGTGCTGATGCCATAAACAAGCCCAAATATTGGCAAGAATAATTAAACATTGAACAGTGAACAGTGAACAGTCCTAAAGGATACCGCTTCGCATATGAACAGTGAACAGTTATCAGTTATCAGTTATCAGTTATCAGTTATTAATAATGAAGAATCAACAAACAATTCCTACTTTAGAAAGTCTAAGCTATCTTCCTTACTTAGATGACAATGGTGCAATTTGTGAAGACATCCAGAAAAAAATTGGCGTGTATAGTATTTTCGATCAAGATAAAGTTTTACAATTCGTTGGATATTCCCGTGATATCTATCTCAGCCTCAAACAACATTTAGTGCGTCAACCAAATAACTGTTATTGGTTAAAGTTACAAACCATTGAGCGTCCCAGTCGTAGTATTTTGGAATCCATACGTGAAGCCTGGATCTCAGAAAATGGTACAATTCCTACAGGGAACGAATCCGAAGCAAGCATCTGGACTAAATCCATAGATGCTAAACCAGCTATGACGGAAGAAGAAAAGGCACAATATAATCAAAGCGATGAACTGAGGAAGACTAAAATACTAAAGCAAGTCGCCAGGAGGGTAGAAGCGGGAATTAAGGAACAATTACGCGATCGCGGAGTCAATATGGATATCCGATTTAATCCTAAACTAAAAGAACAAGGTCTCTTAGATCTAAAGTAGAAATTACTATCTATCCATTATTAGTTATTAATAATTCAAGGCTGTGCTACTAAATAATCGTTATCAGATTCTGGAAACTTTAGGCAGAGGTGGGTTTGGGGAAACCTACCTGGCACAAGATACTAATATGCCTTCTGGTCGAAAGTGTGTTATTAAACAGCTAAAACCTATAGTACAGCAACCCCACATTCCCCAATGGATGCAAGATAGATTTAAAAGGGAAGCTGCACTCTTAGAAGAGTTAGGAGCAGAAAATCCTCAAATTCCCTGTCTTTATGCCTACTTTTCGGAAAATGAGCAGTTTTATCTGGTTCAGGAATGGATTGAAGGGGAAACTTTAGCTCAAAAATGGGAAAGAGAAGGTAACTTACACTCCCAGCAAGTCAGAAAAATTCTCATACAGCTTTTACCAGTCCTAGACTACATTCACTCTCGCCGTATAGTTCATCGAGATATTAAACCAGAAAATATTATTCTTCAGGATAAAGATCATTTGCCTGTGCTGATTGATTTTGGTGCAGTAAAAGAAGCTTTGGCTACTACAGTAAATCACAACAGCACTAGTGCTTTATCTGCTTCTATTGGTACACCTGGTTATATGCCATCAGAACAAGCAGCAGGTCGTCCCTTATATTCTAGTGACTTATATAGTTTAGGATTAACTGCGATCTTTTTACTAACAGGAAAATCACCTCAAGAGTTAGAAACTGATACCCAAACAGGAGAAATAATCTGGCAAAACCATGCCAATGATGTTGAGTCTAACTTACTGGCAGTATTAGACAAGACAATTAAGTTTCATCCACGCGATCGCTATTCTACAGCATTGGAAATGCTTCAGGCTTTACAACCCGAAGCTAATTATCAAGGTGCCACAAAAGCTACATTAAAAGTATCTCCTGCTAATACTTTCCGTACCAATCAAAAGTTCAATGGGACAGTAGCCTATAAAAATTCTCAACCCAGACAAAAAGTCCGTAAAAAAAATAATTGGTTAACAAAAACTTTACTCTTCTTTTTCGTCACAGGAGCATTAGGAATAGGAACCCTCGCTATAGGTGTTACAGCACTTTTCAATGCTTTTGTCGCTCAAGGAGGGCGCAATGATACTCAGGCTAAAATTGAACCAGTTAAACCCAAAACTACCCCTGGGATTGAAGACATAATCAAGTCAACTGAACCAGAACCAAAAAGCATCCTCGAAGAAATTATAGAAGCAACCAAACGCGCTATAGAAGAACCTCTAGAATCAATAGAAATTCCAGAACCCTCCAAACCAGAAATAGAAATCAGGAAAAACCCCCCCGAAATAGTCATTGAGACAAAACCCAAACCTCAGATACCCAGACCAAAACCAAAACCCCAAATTAAACCAGAAATTAACATACCGATTGTAACCACAGGAAGTTCTGAAAGTCAGCTAGTCAGCACTTTAGGAAAACCTACATCCCAAAGAAATGATTGGCGTCAAAACAGTCGCATCTTGGTTTATCGTGATGCAGTTCCTAACATGGTTAATTTAAGTTATCGTTCCGACAGTACAGGAAAAATCCGTCAAACTGACATTGCACTTAATCAGTCTCTTACTTTAGGGGCGATGCAAAATACCCTAGCTCAAATGTTACGGGGAAATGCGCCTTCTGGAGTTAAGGAGAAACTGAGAAGAGTTTACAATCGTCAAGATAGTTTTAGTTTTTTCAAGGTAGGTAATCTAGAAGGAAAAGTGCAGCGAGATTCTAAAGATCGAGTTACTATTTCTGTCTGGGAAAGAGGGTACCAATAGTTAGATTGTGATTATTCTGAGTTTACATCGAGCGCCTTTCTTTTCTCTAATTTTTTCGTCGAACTCACGTTCAGCAAGAGGAAACAAGGTGAAGAGGAAGAGGAATGTAGTCTCGTTAAATTATAAAGAAGGTAGATTAACATTTATGAGACATTAGCGCGTAACTTTTTTGCATCAGTTACTTTACAAATGTTTCTTGTAGTTGAGTCGCACAATTAGGATGAACAATTCTAGAATTCTGTGGAATAATCTCAGGAACATTTGCCACTAGCCAGACGCTACCATCAACAGTAGTCACCCAACCTTGAGACTGTTGTATCACTGGGTAATTAGTAGATAAATTTTCAGTCTTAGAACGTTGACGCACACCAACAGTACCATTTTGACTAATTATGATATCGTCACGCTTTGCCCATCCCACAACATTATTTACATTGCCCAAGAAATCTTCTGCTGTGGGAGTTAAACCACCACGTCCTGTAATGATAAAAGAGCTGCCTTTAGCTACTTTTCCATCTTCCAATTTGCACAAGTCTTGAGCAAAAATTGTTGCAGCATCAACAGGGATAGTAGGTAATTCATTAATACCAGAAGTTGGATCTACATCAGGATCGTTAATGGTAATTCTACCGTCGATATTTTCTTCTGAAGTTGCTTCAATTTTGCTATCTGGTTCTTGAAAAAGTCCTTGAGTAGTAATTGTGATATTTCCCCCTCTACCTTGAACTGCATTGGCTGTAATATTACTATTGTTAAGCAAAGCGATTGTATTGGAATTGATCTTAATATCTCCTCCTGTTGCTTGTTCGGTAGCATTGGTGGTGATTTGGCTATTGTTACGCAGTAGTAAAGTATTTACATTACTCAGAGTTATGTTGCCCTGATCTCCTGCTTTAGTTTCTGCGATGAGACTACCATTATTGAGGTTAATCTCTTGAGCATTGATTTTTAAACTTCCTGCCTTACCTTCACTTCCATTTACAGCACCAACAGATATTTTTCCTTTGTCTTGGACATTTAAACGCCCTGTAGTTATTTTTAGAGTTCCTCCATTTCCTGTATTAGTACTAAATCTTCCTGATGTTTCACTAAAAATAGCACTACTTACCAATTCACCAAAAGAATTTTCTCCTTGCCCACTTATCTCTATAAATTCAGCAGTATCGATAATAACGTCTCCTGCCTTGCCTACTGCAAAAGTAGAACTTGATACTTGTCCTCCATCTCGGAGAAATAATTTGCCTGTGGTGAGTCGGATATTTCCTGCATTTCCACCTCCAAGATTTGACTCTGTAGTTATTGTAGTGAGAAAGCCATTCCCATTTATATTGATAAATTCTGAAGCATCTATATTTATATTTCCTCCACGTCCTTCAGAAAAAGTTCTAGCTCTTATTGATGAACTATCATTAATTGTTAGTCTCTCTGTTTTAATGAAAATATCCCCTGCTGAACCTTTGGTAGAAATAGATGGCAATGATAATGATTCTGTACTTATTTTACTGTTAGTATTCAATTCAAGTAATTCTGAAGCGTATATATTGATCTCTCCTCCTTCATTATTACCAAAGTTAACACTAAAGAGACCAGAGTTGTCAGTAATAAAAATTTGTCTGCCACGCAAATGGATATCTCCGCTGTCCGTAAACCCACTTGTGTCAATACTAGCCGACTGAGTCAATCGAATATCTTGAAAATTATTTACATCCTCATATCCTAAAGTTAAGATTGCGCCTGTTGTCGTTATGTTAACAAAACTGAAACTATCTACGCTCCCAAGCTCTATTCTCCCTTCTGGTGAAGTTATTATGCCTCCTTCTAAGGCTATTTCACCACCTACTAGAGCTAGAGTATTACCAGGTTTTACCTCAAGACCAACAGGAATATCCCCCCCATTAGGGGAAGAGCGAGTTACTTGAGATTGACTACTAATACTTCCTGGTGTTTCTCCAAATTGCAACCCGATGGGGACACTGACAGTTAATATTGGCTGAGTTTGAAAATCCGTCGCACTAAAAAAAACGCCATCAGCAAACTGAATAGCACTAGCTGTAGTAGCAAGAAAAGAACCGCCAACATCTAGAGAAGCGTTGCGACCGAAAATAATCCCGTTAGGATTAATTAGAAATAAATTGGCATCTCCGTTAGCTTTTATTAATCCATCAATTTTGGAAATAGATCTTCCGGTTACTCGGTTAATAATGTTGTTAACATCCCCATTGACGAAAGAAGCCGAGCCATTTTCTGGGACTGAAAAGTTTTCAAAGCTATGAAAAAGATTATCTCCAACTTGGCTACCACCAGCAATATTAAAGTTAAGGTTATCGGAGGTCTGCACTTGAGTGGGTAAAGAACCATCACTAGTTACAGGTTGTGCCTGAATTGAGGCACTCACTATCAAATAAGAACATGAAACTAATCCTACAAATCCGTATTGATAAACACGATTATTGAGCAACATAATTATTGAGTGACATAAATGTATAGACTTTGTTCAAGACAACCAATCTACATGACTTAGAAAGTAAATTAAAAACTGGTTTTAACCCCCTATTAATAGATAATTTTTAATTATTTATGGTTACTTTAAGAGTAAGTTGTTAATCATTTAAACTGGGTATTATTTAATTAGACAACCAACCATTAAACTCTCTCCTCCTCTCCTATGCGCTTGCGAAGCTCTACCCGCAGGGGCAGCGCTATCGTTTAGGGCAGTCCTCTTGTCTCCCCATCAATCTCAACAAATAAATTAAAGATCTGACAGCTTATCTAAAGTAACGATGGTTAATTAATTACATGGAAAACATATTCTCATAAGATATAGCCACCTATATTCTCCAGGAAATATATTGAAAACTTTACATTCGTTTCTACAACCTCCTGGTCCAGATGCTAATAAAATTGGATGTTCGCTGATTAGTTCTTTTAGCCTTTCTCCAATTTCTGATGATTTTTCTAATTCTTGTTTGGATTTGTATAAAAAACAATTTGCTAACTCAATCTGAGCTATAATAGAGATTTCTTGAGAGTTAGAATCATTGGAATTATCTGCTGCTTGTTTTGCTTTTTCATAACTCTTAATAGCTAAAGAATAATGCTTTTGTATAGATAATAAATCTCCTAATATTAAATGTATTTTGTAATTTTTACTTTCTGATAATTTAGAGGTGTTTATGACTTTAGTTGCTTGTTGAACAAGACCATAATCTAGATATAATAAGGAAGATTTTATCGCTTTTTCTTCACAATCTAAGTTCATTATTTCAATCTCTTTGAGCTTTTTTTCTAATTCCTTTTGGTCGGAATCAGTTAATAAAATTTCTTGATTTTGATTATTATTTATCATTAAAATTATCTCCTTGACAAAAAAAGTATAATACTTTTGGAAAAGTAACAGGATATTTTGGTTATATTAAATTCTCTGTGCAGAACTGAAAGATTATGCAATATTTTATCTTTCGTAATGTTTCTTGATTAATGTTTATAGAGTAAGCATTATCCAAAGTAAATTCCTAAATTTGGAAACATTGTCTTAAATCTGTTAGTTTTTATTCATATTGTTCTTTAACAAAGGGATAGATGGGTACTAACAGAGTACTAGAGATAAATATTTTTTAGTTAATAAGTACTATTAAAGCTTTTTTCCAAAATAATTTTCAGCCACGGTATCTGTAAAATTCGGCAGAACCGATAAATATCGCTACTAAAGCTACGAGTCTCAGCATCAAAGTAGTAAGGTAGTAAGGGCAATTGCCATCCTCTGAAAAAATCAAGTCAAACCTCAATATTTTCAGGTACGCTAGAATTTGATGTTTTAAGGTAAAAGAATTTTCTTAATGGTTATAATTGTTAACCAACTTTGTTTCCTATGGCATCGAAAATTGAGAACGAGAGGATTTAACAGCAAAGAGTAATTATTCTAATGGGACTGTCTGAAACAAAATATAACTACGAAGAAGCAATCACTATCAAAACTCCAAAGTCTAAATTAGCTCCAAAATTAACTGAAAATCCTCAAGGATTTCTTCCTGTACTCCAAAACAGTCGTTTTTTAGTTTTGTGGGGGGGTCAGATTTTTTCCCAGTTAGCAGATAAAGTTTATCTAGTTCTGACTATTGCGATTATTGCCAGTAGCTTTCAGATACCAGGAAAACCAATTAGTCTTTGGGTTTCTCCTGTAACTATTGCTTTTACCATTCCTGCGGTTTTGTTTGGCTCTCTTGCAGGAGTATATGTAGATCGTTGGTCAAAAAAATCGGTTTTAGTAATTTCTAATTTATTACGGGGCGTTTTTGTGCTGGCTTTGCCTTTGGTGTTGTGGTTAGCTCAAGAACAGACTTTTTTAGAGAAATTTTCTTTGGGATTTATTCTCTTATTGGCTGTTACCTTTTGTGTTTCGACTCTAACGCAGTTTTTTGCTCCTGCGGAACAAGCGGTAATTCCCTTAATCGTTAAAAAACGGCATTTACTTCCTGCCAACTCTCTCTACACCACAACTATGATGGCATTGCTCATTATTGGATTTGCAGTGGGAGAGCCTCTATTAGATATGGCAGATCGATTAGTTGGTAGTTGGGGTTTACCCTCTGATATTGGTAAGGAATTTCTCGTCGGAGGAGCGTATCTGATTGCAGGAATTTTGTTACTCTGGCTCAAAACAGGAGAAACTAAGGCTGATCGTCAACAAGAAAATCCTCACCCGTTACAAGATATTTGGGATGGTATCAAATATCTGGGTAAAAATCATCGAGTTCGTAATGCTTTAATTCAACTTATCGTTTTGTTTTCCGTATTTGCTGCTCTAGTGATCCTGGCGGTGAGTATGGCGGATAAAATCCCCCAAATCGAAGCTGATGAATTTGGTATTTTATTAGCTGCTACAGGAGTTGGGATGGGGATTAGTGCAGCGATTATTGGTAATTTGGGACAAAGATTCACTAATTCTCAACTCAGCTTTGCTGGTTCAGTGGGAGTGACTCTATCTTTAATTGGATTGTCTTTGGCTACCTCTAATTTATGGTTGGCTCTAGTTATGACCACATTTATGGGTGCATTTGCAGCTTTGATTGGTGTTCCCATGCAAACTACGATTCAATCAGAAACTCCTCCTGATATGCGGGGTAAAGTTTTTGGACTACAAAATAATGCGGTAAATATCGCCCTATCTCTACCTTTGGTATTAGCAGCAGAAGCAGAAGCTCGTTTTGGCTTAGAGTCAGTGATTTTAAGTTTAGCTGTGATCGTTTTTATTGTAGGTTTGATAACTTGGTTTATGAAGCCGAAACAGTTAAGAGTTAAGTCATAAACAATAAACTATTATGCGAAGCGGTTATCCCCAGGTGTATCCTTATCCGAAGGTGTATCCTTTAGGACACCTTCGGATATACCCTTTAGGGTTAGGAATCCTTTAGGACAAAAAGCTTAAGGTAAGAGTACCTCACAAGTCCGAGAATTGCTATACCTTAGCTATAACGATGCTTTACTCCAATAGGGAAATATTCAGGATCGCCAAAAGCATAAAGATTGATTGTGGGTGTTTGATATTCAGGAGCAACATAATTGGCATATTCACTATTTAAACGCAAAAGTTGGTTAGTAACAGAAGCAGCAATAGTATCTTTTATTGTTTCAGTTGCTGTTATTTCTGGGGCTAACTCTACCGCAATGGTCAAAATTGAATTTTGATCTTGATCCTGTTTAATTGCCATGAAAAATTTACCTGTCACTAATTTTCTGACTTCTGGCTGTTCCATCCCTACTTGGATGTTTTCAGGATAAATATTTGCCCCATAGTAGGAGATGATAAAATTGGAGCGTCCGAAAACATAAACAAAGGGTAAAGAATAAATTTTGTGATTATTTATTACTGCTAATTCTGCTATCGGATCGAAATTTTTACTAGCTAAGTATTCCAGCATTTCTTTATAAGTAATAATGCCTCCCGTATCTGCGATATGATAGCGAATCAAAGGAATTCCATTATTTCCTGAAAATAGTAAAGTCTCATTCTCTATTTCAAAATAGCGACTTGTAGGGTCATATTGTACTAGAGTTGGTAACCGAGATTCTCCAAAAAATTCTCTTGCAGCATCGGGGTTCTCGGCAAAGAAACGACGAATACAAATACTTAAGGGAGTTTCATTGCCTAATACTCCTGCATCGGCTGTACCGTATAGAGAAGCAGAATCATAATAGTGATTGGTGGAGCCGATTCTTTCTCCTACTAAACTGCGCCATTCTTCACTAAATACTTCTCCCGCCATAACTAATTTGATATTAAACTTATCCCAAGTAATCCCATCAGCAATGCCACTATCTATAACATTCTTTAGAAACGGAGGATAACCCAACAAAACAACTTGCTCAAATAAGGGTGCTAATTGTCTAATGACACGGAAGATTTCAGTTTTATTGTTTCCTGGGGTAACAACGGTAATGGGATAGCCTTTTGCTGCTAAATGACGACAACAATTGGCGGTATAAATTCCCCCTACCCAAGTACCAAGGCTAAAACAAACTACTGCTAGGGTATTTTTTTGGTCAGCATTAAAACTATCACGAAATATTTGCTCAAAACGAGTTGCAATTTCATATTCATCACTAATAAAGCGCGTCCAAAATATAGGATTGCCTGTGGAGCCAGAGGAAACAGAAATAAAGTCACAACTGTTTATTTCTCCCTCACGACACAAATTATTTAGAGGATATTTTTTAATATAGTTTTGTTTGGTTAAAAGAGGCAGAGATTGAAAATCTGAAAAAGTTTTAATTGATTCTGGATTAATTTTATTTTCTTGTAAAAAGGCTTTATAAGCTGGTACTGTATTTGATACATTGTGAAACAATTTTAATAGTTCTGCTTCAGAATTAGCTGCACAAGATTGTTTGAGTTTAGTTTCTAAAGGGGTATTAACGGTACTTAAACAAAATTTAAGCCCAAACAAAGCCACAACTCGCTTTGTAAGCTGCAAATACGTGCCGATTTTGGTTGAGCCATTCAACAAAACGATAAGACATGGCTGTACGAAAAGCCTCTAAAGCTTCAGGAAAAGTGCTCAAAGGTTTATTAGCCCAACGCCTTCTTAATCCTCCAGTCAACTTGTGCCACAGAATAAAAGTATAGGCACAAAATACCAGAATAAAATGTCTTTCTAAACTCTTTTTTTCTCGGACTTGATATTCACCTAGTCCTAACCAACCCTTGGCTTCTCGATAGAAAACTTCTACCCAGTTTCTTTGACCATAAGTTTCAACTATCCACTCTTCTGTTACTTTTTCTCCCTCAACATTTGTGATTAAGTAATCAATATCTTCAGCATCTTCAAAGGCTGGCGCATTCATAACGATAGCTATTTTTCTTTCACCTTTTAGTTGAGATATTTCAGCAGATATAATTGCTACCCATACAGTTCTTGGTTTTTCTCCTAGTATTTGAATTTCCTTGAATTCATCATCAGATATCCATTGGGCATATTCATCTATTCTTATTGAGTCGGTTTTTCCTGATTTATCTTTAAATACAAGATTGCGATTTTTAGCGATTCCTCCTATGTACTTTAATTTCCTTTCTTCTAAGTCTTTTAAAAAAGATGCATTGTTACCATAGCTTGAATCTACTAACACTATTCCTGGTCGATATCCTCGGTTCAAACTTTTATCAATTAATTCCAAAGCTAAGGTGGGTTTTTTCTTAAATTTTGGGTCTTTCTTTCCTTCTGGCAATGAATTACCATGTTGATATAATTCTATGTCTAAAGGCAAGCTTTTTTTGCCATCATAAAGATGAGTTGTTACCACTACATTCCCATTATCTGTTTTACCGATTTCCCCAATATACTGTCGTCCTACTCCTGCGGTAAAATTTCCACTTTTCCTATGTCCAGAGTCATCCACAATTAGACTGAATCCCCGACTTATTTTGGTTTGACTGCATTTGTTCATTACCTCTAAGCGACGCTTATTTATCTTATCGGCAGACCAAGTTGATTCAGTTAAGAAATGATGTAATTTGTGGTATGTAACCTCTACTGAGTCTCTCGCCATCTGAGACACATTTTTTCTCTCACTTTCTCCCAATAATCCCCCTACATAGTGTCTAAACTCCCTTTTTTGGGCTTTTGTCCTTAGTAAATCATCAAACTTTTTACACCATCTATCGAAGCAGGGAGGCATGGCTGCGGGAGTAGTTTCTCTCATGGAAGCGATCGCTTATAATAAGAACGTGAAACTTAAGTATCAAAAGCAGTATATCTTATTTTGCTTGTACTAATTGTTTAAGTACCGTTAATAAAATCCTCTAAGGCTTTAAGCGATCGCGTCTTGTTATTGTTGGATTTCATAACTCAAAATTTTCTCAATAATTAATTTTGAAACTTTTTTTTGTTTTATATTATTTCTTACTACTAACTAATCCTAACTTGTAACTCTCAATAATGAACCATTTTCTCCTTTATAGACTTCAATTCTGGTTTGAAAAGCTTCTTTGAATTGAGGCATATGAGTTACGGTAAGAATGCAATTAAAATCAGATGTGATCGCGTTTATGGCAGCTACTAATCTATCGCATCCTTCGGCATCTTGTGTCCCGAATCCTTCATCAACTATCAGCATTTGTAAGGCGGTTCCTGCTCGTTGAGCGAGTAATTTTGCTAATGCTAAACGAATAGAAAAATTGATTCTAAAGGCTTCTCCTCCTGAATAGGTTTCATAGGCTCTAGTACCTCTAGAATCAGCAATAATAATATCGAGAGTATCGATCAGTTTCGTCTTTTTCTTGGAGCTACTTTTACTAGCTTTTTGAGTAATAAATTGTACATGAAACTGATTACCCGTCAGCCTAGATAAAATTTGATTGGTTTCCGCCTCTAGCTGAGGTAAAACGTTTTCAATAGTTAAGGCTTGAATCCCATTTTTACCAAAAGCCTGCCCTAATTCTTGATAGATGCGATATTTTTTCTTGGCTGCTGCTACTTCTTGATTGGTAGTATTATGTTGTTCTTGAATCTGATCTATTTGAACTAAAGCCTGTTCTAAACTACCTTGACGACTAATCAAATTATCTAATTGTTGACGGCGTTGATAAATTTTTTGTTCTAGCTCTTTTACTTCTTTACTATGATCGTCAACTGTTTCTTGTTGCTGTAAATAACTATTTAATTGTTCTTGAGTTGTGGCTTTTGCTGTTATACGCTCTTGCAATAAAGTTGTTAATTCTTGATGCTTAGTTTGTAGTTGAGGCTGCTGTTCTTGAGCTTGTTGTAGTTGTTGATATTGTAGATGCCAAGATTGTCCTTGGCGCAAGGATTGTAATAAGTTTTGATGTTGAGATTGCTCATAACCTAATTCTTTTATCTGCTCTTCTACCTGTTGTATTTGCTGTTGAATTGCTGAATCTATATTTAAGCGATCGCGTTTTTGTTGGAGATTTTCAATAGTAGCTAATAATTCTGGTTTTTGCTGTGCTAATTTTTCTTGACGCTTCTTTCCATCATCAATTTTAGCTTGTTTTATTTCTGCCCATTGCCAGTTTCTAAATTCTTCTCTAACAAGAGCATGAGTTTTTTCATCATAATTTAGTTCAGTAATTTTACTATTAATTACTTGTAAATCGGATTGTAATTGTTGAGCATAGTTACCTTGATTAAGAGACTGTTCTAATATAGTTCTTTGCTGCTTAATTTCTTGCAATCTGGTATAGGTATCTTCTGTAGCTTCTAATTGGGCTTCTAACTGTCCTAATTGTTGCTGTAGAGAATCATAACTATTAATTTCTTGGGATATTTCTTTATACTCTTGCCTGAGTAATTGTAATTCCTTTTCACATACAGCTAATTGTTCCCGAATTGTCCAAATTCGGTCTTGAATTTCTGCCTGTTGCTGATTGGTTTTATTAATAACTTGATGACGATGATGTTCGTCTAATCCTTGTTCGCATAGAGGACAAATTGGATCTGGAATGGACAACATTTCGAGTTTTTGTTGCAGTTCTTGCCATTGTTGTTCATAGTTTCTTTGATTATCTTGTAGTCTTTGACGAAATTCTTTTCTTTCTAAGCCTTTTTCTTCTACTCGCTTTTGATAGACTTTCTTTTTATCTAGGGCTTCGATTTGAGCATCTACTGTTAAAACTGCATTTCTAATTTCAGGAACTTTGGCAATTTCTCCTGATAAATGTTCTACGGAAATGTGTAATTGATCTAGTTGGGCGATTAGTTTGGCTTGGCTTCTTTCTATTTCTGTTTCGATATTCCGTTTCTGTTGTAAAAGAGGAGAAACATATTGCTGAATCTGATCTAATTGCTCTAATTTTTCTTTACTGTTTTGAAATTTAACTACCGCATCGGCAATTTTGGCTTCTTTGGCTAAAACTTTTTGAATCTCTTGTTCCTGTTGTTCGATACTTTCGAGACGAGTCTGATTTTGACGAATTTGCAAATTGAGTTCGTTTTTTTGTTGTAATAATTGTTTTTCTAATTCTTGTTTCTGCTGTTGTGCTTCTTGATAACTAGCAAATTTAGCTGCAAATTCTGTTTCTTGTTTTTGCCAACTTAATAAGGTATTGTATCCTGTGATAATTGCTGATTCTTGCTCTAATATATTTTGTAATTCCTGTTGCTGATGCTCTAAAGCTGCAATATCTTTGGCAATGCGATCGCAATCTTGAACTAAATTTTGATATTGAACTTGCTGTAAGCTTAATTGTTGTTCCCAAGCGTGACGATAACTCTCTAATTTATTTAATTCTTCTAATTCTTTGCGGTCTTTATCTTGTTCTTGCTGTAAAGTTTTTAATTGCTTCTGTAAAACTTTTATCTCTTGATTAATTCCTGTTTTATTTTCTAACTGCGCTGCCAAAGGAATTAAATTCTGTTCTAACTGTTCGATTTTTCCCTTATATTCTTTTGCCCGATCTTTCGCTTGATTTGCTAACTGTTCGTAACGATCTAACTTTAATAAATCTGCTAAAATCTGTTTGCGTTCATTAGGACGACGAATCATAAATTCATCCGCCCTTCCCTGACGTAAATAGGCAGAATTAATAAAAGTATCGTAATCTAGTTTCAAACAACTAATAATCTCTTGCTGAGTTCCCTTAACACCTTTTCCCGTAATAGAACGGAATTTAGTTTTACTTGTTGCTACCTGAAACTCTAGAGAACTACTCCTCCCCCTAGTACGAGAACGAATGATTCGATAAGTCTGATTGTTACAACTAAAGTCGAAATCGATGCGAACATTCTTTTCTCCGCCATAAATCACATCATCTTCAGTGGCAGCGCGACTTTTTCCCCAAACCACCCAGGTAATAGCTTCCAATAAAGAAGATTTACCCGCGCCATTAGCACCACAAATACAAGCAGTATGCAAACCTCGAAAATCTAAGGTTGCATTACGATAGCTCAAAAAGTTTTTTAAGGTTAGTTGTAGCGGAATCATTCAATTTTGTTCAGGAAAAAATTAACCAGCTTATCAGTATATTTGAATTGTCTTTTAGTCTATGGCTGCTTTTGGTGATATTCAGACTTTTTTGCCTTATGGTTACAAAATTTAACAAAATTCAAGGATTGCCCCAATTAAATTCTTAAACCTGTAATAACTATTACTTTTGAGCGCAAGATAAAAAAAATTAGCTTTTTTGTAAAGAAATATTACAGTCTGCATAAAAACCGTGAAGAAAACAGGAGTAATAATTGGTTGGTTTATGCAGACCGATTGTTGATTCATACCTCGGATTCAAGGTGACTGCCAGTTCTACAGTTGCCTTTTCCCGTTTTTTTCTCTAAAGAGCGTCAAACCAACTATCATCTATCTCATAACCCCACAATTGAGCCATTGACCTAAGCCTAAAGTTAGAAGCAACTTCCTGCTCTTTGAGCCAATTAGATAGAACAAAGATTTTGTGCATCACAAATATTTCCAAGGCTTCAGGATTGTAGATAATCCCCTCACTACGACTAAACTGGTGGGGTACTAACATTGCTGTATAACGAGCCAATTCTCCAGCTTTCCAGTTTAAAAAGAAAGGTAGCCAAGGATAAGCAGTATCCAATCGGATAAACCACAGCCGTATTTCGGGAATTTCGGATAACTCCCTAGGATCAGTAGCTTCTCGCTCATAATCAATGACAAACTGTAACTGTTGCTCCCATTCCGTAATCTTCTCAGCTCCGAGTAACTGGGGCATTATTTTTTCTACAGGGGATAAATCTAAACTGTTGATCGTTGAGGTGTCTAAAGTTATTTTTAAGGTCATTATTGGAGAAATAAAGCTAAAGGTTTAGTCAACATTCTTAACTGGACTTTTAAGTTTATTTTAAGTTAAAGTTGTAATGAGTATGTATTAATTTTAGAGTAAAAGCTCTTGCCTATGAAACATCTGGAGGCAAATAACAAGCCGATTCGCTCCCTCAATGATGCCTTAACTCGCTGTCAACAACTGAAGATGCGAGTCAGTCGTCAACGTCGCTACATTCTAGAATTGCTCTGGGAAAATCAAGAACATCTCTCAGCTAGAGAAATCTATGATTTGCTCAATCAACAAGGAAAAGAAATTGGTCATACATCAGTGTATCAAAATCTCGAAGCTCTTTCTGAGAAAGGGATTATTGAGTGCGTCGAAAAATCTGATGGCAGACTTTATGGGAATATTAGTGACTCTCACAGTCATATCAACTGTCTAGATACTAATCAAATTATTGATGTTCATGTTGACTTACCAGAAGATTTACTAAAACACATCGAAGCAGAAACTGGAGTCAAAATTACTGATTATCGAATCGATTTCTTTGGTTATAAAGGCAAGGGTAATTAATCGTTAATTATTGATGGTTCATAGTTAGTTGTTAGTAGTTAGTTGTTATAGCAATTCTTACAATTGACAATAAAAATCAATCTCCCTTATCTCCCGATGTCCCCAGTCTCCCAGTCTCCCTAATCTCACTCAAACCTTGTGACTATGACTATTACCAAAAACTCCCCTAAACCAGCAGTTTCCTTACTCGCAGATGCTAGTAAAAGATTAGAAAAAGCCTTAAAGTACATTACAATCTCTGAAGATGCGATCGCGAGATTAAGTTATCCTAAAGCTAGCCTTAGTGTGTCCATTCCCGTCAGAATGGATAATGGCTCATTGCAAGTATTTACAGGATACAGGGTTCGTTACGATGATACCAGAGGACCAGGGAAAGGGGGAGTCCGTTATCATCCCGATGTAACTCTAGATGAAGTGCAATCTTTAGCTTTCTGGATGACTTTTAAATGTGCTTTATTAGATTTACCTTTTGGTGGTGCTAAGGGGGGGATAATTGTCGATCCCAAGAAGTTATCAAAAGTAGAGGTAGAGAGATTAAGCAGAGGCTATATTAATGAAATTGCGGATTTTATTGGTCCCGATAGAGATATTTTAGCTCCTGATGTCTATACTAACTCTACTATTATGGGTTGGATGATGGATCGCTACAGCACTATCAAACGTCAACTTACTCGTGGAGTAGTGACGGGAAAACCTTTAAGTTTAGGAGGAAGTCAAGGAAGGGATAAAGCCACAGCTACTGGGGCATTTTATGTGATCCAGATGATTTTACCCAAATTTAATTGCCTTCCTCAAGACACTACTGTCGCTATTCAAGGTTTTGGTAATGCAGGAGCAACTTTGGCAGAGTTACTATTTCACGCAGGATACCAAGTAGTAGCTGTTAGTGACTCGAAAGGAGGAATTTATGCTCCCAATAGTTTAGATATTCCCAGCGTGAGAGAACATAAATATCGCAGTCGGGAAATGAAAGCTGTTTATTGCCGTGATACTGTGTGTGATATTGTGGAGCATCACACCATTACCAATCAAGAATTACTAACCTTAGATGTAGATGTTTTAATTCCTGCTGCTTTAGAAAATCAAATTACAGCAAATAATGCTCCAGATATTAAAGCCAAGTATATCTTTGAAGTAGCCAATGGTCCCATTGATTCCGCTGCTGATGAAATTTTAAACAATAGAGGCATTCACATTTTCCCCGATATTTTAGTCAATGCTGGTGGTGTGACTGTCAGTCATTTTGAATGGGTACAAAATCGTAATGGATGGTATTGGACATTAGAGGAAGTAAATCAACGCCTCAAAGAAAAAATGACGGCAGAAACTCAAAAAGTGTGGGATATTGCTCAAAACAATCAGACGGATATTCGTACTGCTGCATATGTTCACGGTTTGAAGCGTTTGGCAGAAGCTATCGATGCCAAGGGTACAAGGGATTATTACAGTAGTAATTAAAATTTATTCATCAAAAGAAATGTCTGACAGACTACAACTTTTCAGAGAACAAATGGCAGCTTTTGAAGGAACTTCCGATCCTCAAAAAGCTATAGAAAAAGGTTATTTTATTCAACAACCACGACATTCTTTAGCCAGTCAAATTAATTGCTAATAGAATTGCGCTACGCCCATCTTCCTCCCATTTATTAATTGGTGGTATAGGTTCGGGCAAAACTACCGAATTAATGATAGCACGCGATCGCATCAATGAAATTGGAGATACTTACGCTGTATTGTTAGCAATATTTTTGTAATAAATATTTACAATAAAAATAGTTCTTTAATAGAGACAGACAACATAACATGCGTTTAACTTATTTTGATAGCAACTCCTGGTTGATGGAAATTAATGATCAAAGAATCCTGCTAGATCCTTGGCTAGTAGGTGATTTGACATTTAGTGGTGCAACTTGGCTATTTAAAGGCACCAAAAATCAACCTCGTCCCATTCCTGAAAATATAGACTTAATTTTGCTTTCTCAAGGATTAGAAGATCATGCTCATCCCCCTACCCTCAAAGCTTTAGATAAAAATATTCCTGTAGTGGCTTCTCCTAATGGGGCAAAAGTTGCTCAAGAATTGGGCTATACCTCCGTCACCGTTTTAGATCATGGAGCAGAATTTACTTTAGGTGAGAAAGTAAAGATTACAGCAGTTCCTGGTTCTCCTGTAGGGGTAAATTTAGTAGAAAATGGCTATATATTGCAAGATTTGGCATCTGGAAAGACTCTTTACTATGAACCTCATGGCTATCATTCAGACAAAATTAAAACTCACGAATCTATTGATGTAGTAATTACACCAATTATCAATCTGAAGTTGCCTCTTCTGGGTGCAGTAATTAAGGGGCAAAAAACCGCTTTAGAATTGTGCGAAGCTGTTAAACCTCAAGTGATTATTTCCACCGCAGCAGGAGGAGATATCGATTTTGAAGGCTTACTTATTTCTCTTCTCAAAGCTGAAGGGACAGTAGAAGAATTTAATGAGCTACTAAAATCAAAAAATCTTGCTACCAAGGCAATCAATCCTGAATCAGGGGAAAATATCGAACTATCATTGGTTTAACTATCTTTATTGAGAGATAAAAATCTATTATCCATAATATGCCCAAAAAATTGACTATCTCCCTAGGAAATATTTTTTTAGTTGTCGCTGTTGGTCTGTTATTAGTTTTATTATGGCAACTCAAAAGTTTAATTGTAGTGTTGATGGTTGCCATAGTTATTGCAGCTACTTTAGCCCCCATCATTCAGGCTGCTAATAAACTCGGTATTCCTCGCTGGTTGTCTGTAATTTTGGTTTATCTGGGTTTAATTGCCACTCTAACAGGAGTGGGATTGTTAATTGGTCCCACTGTTGCTGAACAAATCGAGCGATTAATTCGCAAATTACCTAGTTATTTAGAAATAATGCGATCGCTTTTAGAGGATTTAGCTTTAAGATTAGGAATGAGTGAACCAGATAGCCCTTTAATTAGTCAATTTTTGGATATCCAAGGCTTAACAGGTTGGGCAATTCGTTCTAGTCAACAACTAGTGGTTCGATCTTACAGTTTAACTAGAGGAATTTTAGGTAGTGTTTTTGGTTTATTACTAGCTTTGTTACTATCTGGCTATATGCTGTCAGGTTCAGAACAATTGCTACAGGATATTGCCAATCTCTTTCCTTATCCTTGGAATAAAAGACTATTGGCTCAGGTTCAGCCTGTTAGCCAAAGGATGGGTGGTTATATTCAAGGGCGAATTCTAGTTTCTGGCATTTTGGGAATTTTGATCAGTATCAGCTTAAGTTTTTTAGGATTATCAGAATTAGCTCTAGGTTTGGGGGTAATTGCTGGATTTACCAATCTTATCCCGTTTTTTGGTCCCGTAATCGGGGCAATTCCAGCTTTAATTGTGGCTACTGCTCAGGGGGGATGGACTTTTCTGTGGGTGCTACTATTGTTTGTGGTCATTCAAAATCTAGAAACCTATGTCCTCGATCCCTTACTAGTGGGGACTTCAGTCAAAGTTCCCCCCTTGTATCAATTGTTAGCCGTCTTAGGGGGAGCGCAAGTATTAGGCATTATTGGGGCGTTAATTGTGCCTCCTTGGGTTGCTGGAAGTTCAGTAATACTAGAAAATCTCTACATCAAACCCAAATTAATCGCAGAACAGAAACAAAATACACATTAACTTGAAAAAAAATAGGCTAGATAAGTAAACTAAGGTATCCTCTAAAAATCAGTTATTTAGCCTAAATATTTCTCATAAATTAAACATGGATCTAACTGCTCAAGAAAGGTTCATTGCTGTCACAATCTCTATAGTTTTTTTGATCGCGACTTTGCTCGCTATATTACAGGGAATTCAGTGGAGTATAGCAGGAGCCATAGTAGGGGTTATTGTTTGTTTTTGCTACAAGTATCCTCGTCAATCATTATGGTTGTTTCTTATCTATTTACCTTTTGCAGGAACGATTGCCTATGCTCTTAATTCTTTAGTTTATCAAAAAGCTGGAGCTTATGTAGTTTTTTCTAACACTTATGTCTTTATTCATTTAGTTAAAGATATTTTTTATTTCCCAGCATTAATTGCTATCTTGTTTTCGAGTTTCTGGCTCAAGCAATTGAGAAATCAAGCTAGAATAATCCTCTTATTAGGATTAGCTTTACTGTTTGTGTGTTCCTTGACTTTATTTTTAGTTAATCTGCCCGAACAACTAGCTGATTTTGATAACAATAAAGCTTTTTTAATGGGCATAATTGGTCTAAGGGGGATGTTAGGATATGTACCTTTTCTAATTTGTGGTTATTACTTAATACGCGATCGCATTGATTTATTTTTTTTGATGCGATTGCACCTGATACTAATTTTTATTTGTTGTTTATTGTGTGTAATTCAGTATTGGTTATTGCATACAGGAATTTGCCCAGGAAATATTGATTTAGTACCACCAGCTAATACGAGAGCCACATTACAAGCTAGATGTTTTGTTGGTGGTTCTTTACTTTATAACCCTGAACAAAAACTTATTAGTTTACCAGGAACTTTTGTTGCTCCCTGGCAATGGGCATGGTTTTTAGTTGCTAGTAGTTTTTTTAGTATGGGATCTTATCTTAGTGAATCTTCTCGACTGTGGCGGAAGATTGGATTTGTTACGGTAGGATTAGTTCTTGTAGCTGCAATTATTTCTGGTCAAACTACAGCTACTCTTTTAGTTCCGATTATCTTTTTAATTTTAATATCACTAACAGAACATAATCAAAAAAGACTTTCTATTAAACTTGCTTTTGTAACTTTACTTTTAGTCTTAATTGCTAACAATTTTGGTGTTTTTGGTTCTGCTTTAGATAGTGTAATTGCTCGTTGGCAATATTCCACACCACAAGACTTTATTATTAAGCAATTTACTTGGATTAGGTATAACGGAATTGAAATATTGGGTTCAGGGCTAGGAAAAGCTACTAGTGCTGCTCGTAGATGGGGAAATATTAGACTTATTGAAACTTTTTATCCTACATTACTTTATCAAATTGGCTGGTTAGGTACTGCGGTCTATTTTTTGCTCCTTTCTGCAACTACAGTTATCACTTTTCTAAAATATCGTTGTTTAAAAACTAAAGCTTTTAAACGCTTGGGAATTTGTTTATGGATTTTTATTTTACTAATTAGCTATAACACTTACTATTATCCTCTTTTAGTCGATCCTGTAGCAATTTACTATTGGTTTTTCGCTGGAGTATTATTAAAACTTCCAGAGATAGAAAATTTCTAGGTACAGAAAAAAATGGATAATCTACAATACAAGCAAAAAATGCAGCGACGTAAAGAAATTCAAGAACAACGTCTTGCAGACAAAATTTCAGAAAAAGGCTTGATTATTGTCAATACAGGAAATGGTAAGGGAAAAACTACCGCAGCTTTAGGAATGGTGTTACGCTCCCTTGGTCATGGTTATAAAGTTGCTATCATACAATTTATCAAAGGTGCTTGGGAACCAGCCGAAAAAGCAGTTCTAGAAAAATGGCAAGAACAGTTAAAATTTCATGCCATGGGAGAAGGCTTTACTTGGGAAACTCAAGATCGAGAGAGGGATATAGAGAAAGCAGTAGCAGCATGGCACAAGGCATTAGAATATATTATTGACCCAGAATATCGCTTGGTGCTACTAGACGAAGTTAATATTGCTCTCAAACTGGGTTATTTAGATGTCAAGACAGTTATTGCGGGATTGGAACAAAAACCAGCAGATTCCCACGTTATTTTAACAGGAAGAGGTGCGCCTCAAGAGTTAATAGATAAGGCTGATTTGGTAACAGAAATGACTCTGATTAAGCATCCTTTCAAGGAGCAAGGTATCAAAGCACAAGCAGGTATTGAATTTTAGAGTTGTAATATTATACTAATTCTCAAGATTAATCAGAGACTTAGTCTAGTAGGGAAAAGGGAGAGGGTTAAAGGTTAAAGCTTTGTATAACAACCACTTTCCCTTTAACCATTACAACCATGTATCTAGTTATTTGCAAAAAATGGTGTGAGCAACGATCAAGACTTATGAAGTTAATAGAATTGGTTGGTATTTGCTCTTTAGTGGATGATTGTCAATTTTGACTTTCAATTCTGAGTGTATAGCATTAAACAAAGTGGAAACCTCACTATCCATACTAGTCATAATATTTGTGGGAGACAATAAGAAAGGAGCTTGTTCCCCATGAAAATTCACAAAATCTCCGATTAAACAGGAAGGAATTCCGCAAAGTCTTAAATGTCGAGATAGTTTAGCTTCCATAACAGTCAAAGCATTTTTGATATTGAAGCTCATAAGTAAACTGGTACAACCTAGATAAAGACTCACCAAAGTCAAAGGAAAGATTCTTCTATCTTGGGAATTGGGTAAAGAATCAGGTTGGTTGTCAGCAAATAATAAACCTACAGAAGAGGTGTTTTCTCCCTGGCGTTTCCGAAAATCTCCAATAATTGCCAGACGGGAAATTTCAGCATAATTATAAAATTCTGTTTCAGTTAGTTGAAAATCATGTTGAAAAATCTTTTCTAGAGAAAATTGATCATCTAATTGCTCTGGATCGGGTAGCACCAGACGAACACAACCAATATATCGATCGCTAATTCGATGTCTTAAGAGACAATGAATAGAACGAGAATCATAAATATCTTGTTCCATTCCATTAAGGAATTCTTCTTTTGGTTCATATTGTAATTCTTCACAATAAACTTGATAGCGAATCTTATAAACTTCTTGTTGTAATTCTGGTGTATCGGCAATGGATAAGGAAAAATAATTAAAAAAATGTTGTGCGATATCGTACGACATTGTATTAAAAAGGTTTATATAACTTATTTATAAAATCAGAATACAATGATTACAATTGGGAAAAAAGTTTTTTACAATACAATTTACAATTCGATATTTATTTAATCCATGACTTCCATCAGAACATTGATAGTAAATTCAATTTGTTCTTCCGTATGTAAAGAAGTCATAAAAAAGCGCAATCTGGCAGCATCAGTAGGGTACGGAAGGATAAAGCATCGGTTGTACATTGATGCCTTTTGTAACCCACCTTCCGCACGTCAGTTTGTAATATGCTAAGTAGTATGGTTTCAATGGGAGTTTTGCGATCGCAAAACTCCAGTGTTTTAACTAACGCGATCGCTAATACGGTAAAATGCGATCTCCAAATCCTTAATCT
>JASJDF010000343.1 GCA_030065715.1 Xenococcaceae cyanobacterium MO_188.B19
GATGTAATACCCGAATTACCAGAGTTGAATTTAGAATTACCCGATGAAGGTAGTGATGTAATACCCGAATTACCAGAGTTGAATTTAGAATTACCCGATGAAGGTAGTGATGTAATACCCGAATTACCAGAGTTGAATTTAGAATTACCCGATGAAGGTAGTGATGTAATACCTGAATTACCAGAGTTGAATTTAGAATTACCCGATGAAGGTAGTGATGTAATACCTGAATTACCAGAGTTGAATTTGGAATTACCCGATGAAGGTAGTGATGTAATACCCGAATTACCAGAGTTGAATTTTGGTACTGCTGAAGAAACTGCCGAAACTCCTGAATTCTCAGAAGTAAGTTTAGATTCTACTGAAGAAACTGCCGAAATTCCTGAATTCTCAGAAGTAAGTTTAGATTCTACTGAAGAAACTGCCGAAACTCCTGAATTCTCAGAAGTAAGTTTAGATTCTACTGAAGAAACTGACGAAATTCCTGAATTCTCAGAAGTAAGTTTGGATGCTACTGAAGAAACCGCTGAAACTCCTGAATTCTCAGAAGTAAGTTTGGATGCTACTGAAGAAACCGCTGAAACTCCTGAATTCTCAGAAGTAAGTTTGGATGCTACTGAAGAAGATATAGATTTGGCAGAGTCAGTTGTAGTTCCTAGTCCAGAAGTTTCTGAAATAAGTTCTGATACCCAGTTACAAATACAACAAGCTAGTTTATTCCATGTACAAACTTCAACAACGATAGAAATTTCTCAAGACTTGGACGTAATACATATCGGTAAACCTAACAGTCAGATTCCTCCTGATATCAATGTATCAGGCTTTCCTAACTCCGATGTTGTTTCTCGAATTCATGCCGATATTAGAGTTGAAGGTGATACTTATTTTATTGAGGATGTAGGAAGCTCTAATGGTACTTACATCAATCATATTCCTTTGTTAAGAGGCAATAGATATCGACTACGTACAGGCGATCGCATTGCCTTGGGTAAAGGGGATTTAGTAACTTTTATTTTCCAAATTAAATAGACTATATGCTATAGCGGAAAGTAAAACTCTGTGAAGGAATGGTTAAACAATCCTTAAAGGTTAGCGTAACGATAAATCAGAACGCAGAGTGATATCTAAGTCGCTGTTGGGATCGATGGAAACTAATTCCACAGTTTTTCCTCCCAACAGCCATCCTGCCAAAGCTCCTACTCCTGCACCTCCTAAAACTTCTTCGATATTAATATCGCCAAATATTTCTCCTAAAAGTATTGCTGCTCCGCCACCAATGGCTGCGCCCAAAAGGATATCATCTACGTCAGTTCCTTTTTTGACCGTTTCTCTACGAGTTACAGTCTTAGAATTGGCATTGATATATCTTGTCGTACCATCAGAAAATACTAATTCTTCGGCAACGAAGTGAGAACCGTTACCATTAGGTTCAATTTTACCAACAACTTCAGTACCATAAGGAATAAGCGTGTTACGATTGCGATCGCGAATATTGGCAGCAACAGTCAAAGTAATATCTACTGTTTCATTTTCTGTGACCAAGATTTTTTCTTTTTCATATTCCAAGGGAATTACTGTGCCATTGGGTATGACTCTGGAGCGATAGTTATAGTTAGTTCTGTTATTTGGACTATTACTTCTGCCAGAAGGATATCTTCTTTCTGTTTGAGTGGGAAATAATTGAGCAGAAGCAGAATTAGTATTAACTATTGGTGCTATTAAAGCTGTTCCCATAGTTAAAATCATCAATAGAGAAGTAATTGGTTGACCAGACTTAGTTTTAAACATAATTCAAAATGATAGTTCTTTTCGTTCAACTGTCTGGAAAGACGCAGAGAAATTTCTGATAGTTCCAACATCATTTATCCTCTCTCAAGTAGAACAATGTCATTTACCATTTAAAAAAATATCTAATAAGAACCCCCTAAAGTGAAGGTTTTGAATATAAGAATTGCTCTATATCAGGGCGTTCTAAGCAACAAAAACAAATTATAGATAATGTTAAAACAAAACTTGTTACGGAAATCAGATGAAGAACAACCAAAGCAAGCCCATTACAGAATTCGATGGATTTTTAGCTCTGTATCAGTTTTGTTTTTATTGATTTGTTTAGGTTTCTTGACTCCTCAAGGACGCAAATTTAGGTCTAAATTTAACTTTAGTGGGTCAAATGTTGAGGAACCAAATACCAAAATTTTATCTCTGGCTTCTCAAACACCTACAGCTAGGAGAGATGCGCTACAACAATTATTTGGAGAATCTGCACCACTATTATCATTACAAGATAAAGCTCGTGTTCGCTATTTACTAGCTACAGACTTATTAAATCAAGGTCAAGATCCAAAAACAGCCTTGGAATATCTCAGGGATTTAGAAATAGATTATCCTGTTCTTGCTCCCTATATTTTGTTCCATCAAGCTCAAGCTTATAAACAAATGGAGCAGCCTAATAAAGTCACAAAAATTGGTCAGGAATTAAGGGCTAATTATCCTAATTCTCCTGTAATCCCCGATTTTTTGGCTTTGCAAAATATAAGTCAAGAAAAACTACTTTTAGAGCAGTTCCCCTATCATCGTCTGACTCAAGATTTAATACGCCAAAAAATCAAACAAAATCCAGAACAATGGGAACTTTTACTATTGTTGGCAAAATACAGTCGAGACTCGGATTTAGTACCAATACGCGATCGCCTAGTGCTTCAGTATGCTGCTAAATTGAATAAAAAAGATTGGGAAATTTTGGGTTTGGGTTATTGGCGGGATGGAGAAAATCGTAAAGCTGCTGATGCTTATGCTTTATCTCCTCCTGCACCTCAAAATATTTATCGCAGTGCTAGAGGATTTCATCTTAATGGTAATTTCACTGCTGCTAAAAGAGCCTATCAAAAGTTAATCAGAGAATATCATGATGCTCAAGAAACAGGATGGGCTTTGGTTCATCTAGCCCGTCTCTCTAGTGCAGATGAAGCGATCGCATATTTAGATATTGCGATTAACAAGTTTCCTAATCAAGTACCTGAAGCTTTACTAGCCCAAGCCAAAATTTATGATAGATTCAATAAAACTGAAAAAGCTAAAGCATCTAGGGATAAAGTACTAAATAATTACCAAAAATCTCATTTTTCCCTAGAATATAACTGGGAAATGGCTCAAAAAGCTGCAAAAAATAGAAATATAGTTTCTGCTTGGCAATGGGGACAAGCGATCGCAATTAATTCTGATAATCCCAAACATATTTTTTGGGTAGGGAAATGGGCGCAACAATTGGGAAAAACCTCAGAAGCGGAAACAGCGTTTAAAAGAATCATTACTATTGCTCCTCAATCCTATTATGCTTGGCGTGCTGCGGTGCTTCTAGATTGGGATGTGGGAGATTTTGATTCTTTACGCTCTCTCAACCCAAATATCAGTTTAAATAAGCCCTATGAGCCTTTACCAATGGGTTCAGAAACTTTACAAGAACTATACTTGTTAGGACAATATGAATCTGCTTGGGTACAATTTCAATCGGAAATTAGCAATCCTCAAGATTTAAGCGTAGCAGAACAATTTACTGAGAGTATCTTACTGATTAAACTAGGTAAAATTCGTTCTGGGATTCAAAATATACTAGACCTAAGTCAAAAAGAATATCCTCACAAAATTGCCCAATGGCGATCGCTTAGAAATTTAGATAGTTATTGGTCAAGTTTATTTCCCTTTCCCTATCAGCAAGAAATCTTAAACTACAGCCAACAAGATCAGATCAACCCTCTGTTAGTACTTTCCGTAATGCGGAAAGAATCAACTTTTGAAGCTAATATAGGGTCTAGGGTTGGCGCAGTGGGTTTAATGCAGGTTATTCCTCGCACTGCCAAATGGGTAGCCAAACAAGCTGATATTAAAGATTACGTCCTATCTAAGCCAGAAGATAATATTAAGATTGGCACTTGGTATCTCGCGTACAATCATAAACGGTATCAAGATAATTCCCTATTTGCCGTTGCCAGCTACAATGCAGGAACAGGAAATGTAAATCAGTGGCTAAGACGCTATAACACCAAAGATTTAGATGTTTTTGTGGAACAAATACCGTTTCAAGAAACTAAAGACTATGTAGAGGGTGTATTTGGTAACTATTGGAATTATTTAAGATTATACAACCCAAAAATTCAAAAATTAATCAAAGAAATAAATCCCTAATTTTCTCCTAGATGCTGTTGCGCCCATAATAATTTCTTTACAGCAGATAGCAGTCTAAGCATAAATGAATTCTTGAAGATTACGGTATTATTGCAATTATAATTAACTGAAAAAAAAGACGTGTTTATAACTTACTACGTCTTTTTTTCAAGATATCTATTTTAGAAAAATATGATTTTAGGAAAAATACTTAAGATTACAAATGACAGTTTTGTTCTGAAAATGAAGCTCCTTCAACAATCACATTATCATATTGATTAGTCCAGTTTTCCACTAATTCGCGAGCGTGTTTATTTGCTTGCTTAATTATATTAGTCGAACAAGCTTCTGCTTTAATTGCACTTAAGGCTTGTCTTTGTGCTTTGTCTTGCAACTCCTGTTCTACATTTGCTCCCAATCCTTTTTTATAGGTATCAACAATACCAGATTTATGAATATCTAAATAAACATTTTTCAAATAAGCAGAAGGTAATTTAATATGCACCTTATCATCTTTTTTATCTAATGCTATTTCTACTTTTTCTAAATTAATTCCCGCTTCGACGTTTCCTACTCCTTCATAAATTAAAGACGAAAAGCTCAGGCAAGACAACATCCAGTGGAGCTAGAAACTCTATCCTTAGGCGTGCTAAAAGATATATATATCCATAAGTGTATCCTTTAGCACGCCTAGAAGGTGAGGTAGTTTAACGTTGAGCTAAAGCTTCTCTGGCTTGCTCTCGGTCATCAAAATGAATTTTCTCCGTTCCTAATATCTGATAATCTTCGTGTCCTTTTCCTGCAATTAGTACTCCATCCCCTGATTTGGCTTCTTGAATCGCAGTGGCGATCGCATTAGCCCGATCGCATATTACTAAAGGCTTTACAGTATCAGGTATTCCAGCAATCACATCTTCTAAAATTGCTTGAGGATCTTCCGTACGAGGATTATCGGAAGTTACAACCGCTAAATCGGCGAGCTTTGCAGCAATTCCCCCCATTAGAGGACGTTTTGTGCGATCGCGATCGCCTCCGCAGCCAAATACACAGATCATCTTACCAGCTATAAAAGGACGGGCTGCAATGAGTAAGTTTTCCAGGCTATCGGGAGTGTGAGCATAATCTACGATGACGCTAATATCTTGATTTTCGTCTATTTGCACTCTTTCCATTCTGCCAGGAACACCCGTAAATTGAGTCAGACTAGTAGCAATCACAGGTAATTTTACTCCCAAATGCAAGACTGTTCCTACTGCTGCTAAAAGGTTAGCTAAATTAAATTGACCAACCAAAGGGGAGTTAAAAGGAATTTCTCCTTCTGGAGTACGCAAAATACCACTCACTCCAGTTGCTTGATAATTTAACTCTGTGGTGTACAAGTCTGCATTAGGGTTAGTAACGCTATAACTCCAAACTCGTTCTTTTCCTACTTGCTCTATTAAACGCTGTCCGTAAGCATCATCTAAATTAATAATGGCTTTTCCTACAAGATATTCGGGACTAAATAGTAAAGCTTTGGCTTGGAAGTAGTCTTCCATGTCTGAATGATAGTCTAGATGATCTTGAGTGAGATTAGTAAACACTGCAACTTCAAAAAGACAAGCTTTTACTCTACCCTGATCTAAAGCATGAGAACTAACTTCCATTACCCCATATTCACTTCCCGCTTCAACAGCTTTAGCCAACTGATTTTGTAAATCCACCGCAAAGGGAGTAGTATGAAGAGCGGTTTGCTGATAACCTTGCCAACGAGTATAAAGAGTCCCAAATAATGCTGTAGGTAACTGAGACTGTAAGAAGAAGTATTCGATTAGATGGGTGGTTGTAGTTTTCCCATTTGTCCCAGTCACTCCTACTAACTTCAATTTCTGTGCGGGATAGTTATGAAAAGCTGCTGCTAAGGCTGCACAACTAGCATTCATATTATCGGTAGTAATTAAGCATTCTGCTTCCTTGGGCGGTTTTTTAGCTGCTGCTTCAGGAGTAACTAAAGCTGCAACTGCTCCTTTTGCGATCGCATCTTGCCAATATTCCCCTCCATCAACTCTCGTACCAGGCATTCCGATAAACAAGTTTCCTGGTTGACAACTATGGGAATTGGTGGATAATCCTGTTATTTCTTGATCTAAGGCAGAATTTTCTAAAGTTAGTTTAATCGATTCTAC
>JASJDF010000010.1 GCA_030065715.1 Xenococcaceae cyanobacterium MO_188.B19
CACAATTAGGCTAAAAATAATTAAACTATTACGAACCCCTGCTAAATATTCTGGTATTTTAGCGGGGGTTCGTGGCAAAATAACCATCATATCTAACAAAGTGGTCTCGAAAGGTGTCAGCTAGACCCAATATGATGGAAAAAGTGGTGTAGGAGTGAGTGAATGACACTATTAAATGAAACTTGGAATGGAACACATAATGCGGGTAATTCTGTGACTCAAAACAATCAGCTGCAATTCTCTAATTCTTATCCCACAAGGGAATCGATAGAGACATGGTTGATTGAAAAGGTAGCGGAATTACTAGAGTTAACCCCCTATGAAATAGATGTTGAACAGGAGTTTAGTGAATATGGTTTGGATTCAGTAGAAGCGGTTAATCTATCAGGAGAGTTGGAAAACTACCTAGAATGTCGTCTATCCCCTACTTTACTTTGGGATTATCCCAATATTGAAACTTTAGCGGCATATCTAGCGACCAATCCTGATAATCAGGAGGAAGCCCATTCTAATGGTGCTGGTTTAGATATTGTTTCTCCTTTCAATCAACTGGAACTAAATAATTTAGTTTCAGAATCCCCCAAGATTGAAAATAATTCCACAATTCCCGAAGAATACTATAATTTTGCACGATTACCAGAATATCAGAAATTGCAATTAAAATTGCAACAAGTTGAAAGTTTAGGTAATGGTAATCCTTTTTTTGTTCCCCAAGACAAAGTAGTAAATGACACCACTACTGTCAATGGTCGGGAACTAATTAATTTTGCTACTTATAACTATATCGGGATGTGTGGCGATCCAACAGTAGATCGATACGCTCAAGATGCGATCACACAATATGGGACTTCTGCCTGTGCTAGTCGCCTAATATCGGGAGAAAAGCCCCTACACAGGGAGTTAGAACAAAAGATTGCTAATTTTATTGGTGTAGAAGACAGTATTGTTTTAGTGGGAGGTCATGCTACTAATGTGACCACTATTGGTCATTTATTTGGCAAAAATGATCTGATACTTTACGATGCTTTGAGCCATAATAGCATTTTGCAAGGTTGTTTCCTCTCTGGAGCTAGTTTAGTCGCTTTTCCCCATAATGATGTTGCAACTTTAGAACAAATATTACGCGATCGTCGTCACCGTCATCAAAAAGTTCTGATAGTAATTGAGGGAGTTTATAGCACTGATGGGGACATTGCAGATTTACCATCTTTTGTCGCCCTCAAGAAAAAGTATAAAACCTTTTTGATGGTAGATGAAGCACACTCAATGGGAACTATTGGCACAACAGGAAGAGGAGTTGCAGAATATTTTGGCACTAACCCGCAAGATATCGATATTTGGATGGGAACTCTCAGCAAATCTTTTGCTAGCTGCGGCGGTTATATTGCTGGTTCTAGTGCTTTAATTGAATATCTGAAATATACTGCTCCTGGTTTTGTATTTAGTGTGGGAATGTCACCACCCAACGCAGGTGCAACTCTTGGTGCTATTGAAGTTTTGGAAGCTGAACCTGAAAGAGTAGCCAAACTTCAAGCTATGGCTAAATTATTTCTCCAGTTAGCAGAGGAGAAAAACTTAAATACGGGAATGAGTAAAGATTCACCTGTAATTCCCATTATTGTGGGTGATTCTCTCAAATCTATTCAACTATCTCAAAATCTCTTTAAAAGAGGAATTAATGTTCCCTTTATGATTTATCCTTCTGTTCCCCAAAACGAAGCGCGGTTACGATTTTTTGTAACTTGCAATCACACAGAAGAGCAAATTCGCTTGACTGTTGATACCTTGGCAGAAGAGTTAGCCAAACTCAAGAATGATTAAAATCCCGAACCTATTAGTCTTGGGTTAGTGATAGTTTTTACCGAGGTGAGAGAGGTTTCTTAGTAGAGAGCCTCTCTCACAATAGTTTTGGGAAATAATTATGTTATATACCCCAAGTAACCACAGGTATTTGGCTTGGTAACGACGACAATAAACCCAAATATCTTAGCCCCAATCCTCAACCCAAAAAGTAGAAAGAGATTGGGTCAAAGAAAGATTGGGTAGGCAATAAGATACGACCAATTTAAGGAAATTTATCAATAGGAAACTCTTAGTAAATTTAGGTTAAGGGAAATTTGTTTAGGCTAGTAAACACTACCAAGATAATTAAGTTATGTAACTTAGTTGTTAAGCAGTATTTCAAGTTAACCCAATCTTGAAGGGTATGTGGTTCAGAGACCAGATGTCCATGGTAGTATGCAATGCGTAGGTTGAGAACAGATATTAATATTTAGGAGAAAGACCTTGGGATTAAGGGTTGCTGTTGTTGGCTCCGGACCTGCTGGTTCTTCCGCAGCCGAAATTTTAGCCAAAGCTGGTATAGAAACTTATTTATTTGAACGTAAACTAGATAATGCCAAACCTTGCGGTGGTGCAATACCTCTCTGTATGGTGGATGAATTCGATTTACCTCCAGAGATTATTGACCGTCAGGTTAGGAAAATGAAGATGATATCTCCTTCTAATATTGAAGTGAATATCGGTCAAACCCTTAAAGATGATGAATATATTGGAATGTGTCGCAGAGAAGTCCTAGATGGCTTCATGCGCGATCGCGCTGCTAAATTAGGAGCGAATTTGATCAATGGCACAGTCTATCAATTAGATATTCCTTCCAGCGACAAAGAGCCTTATACACTTCATTATGCCGATCACTCCAATGGTAGTGTTAAAGGAGAAATGAAAACCCTCAAAGCCGATTTAGTAATCGGTGCTGATGGTGCTAACTCCCGTATTGCTAAAGCTATTGATGCTGGAGATTACAATTACGCGATCGCATTTCAAGAGCGAATCCGTCTTCCTGAGCCTAAAATGCAATACTACGAAGACTTAGCGGAAATGTATGTGGGTGATGATGTTTCCCCCGATTTCTATGCTTGGGTATTCCCCAAATACGACCACGTAGCTGTGGGTACGGGGACGATGAAGATTAATAAAGCCAAAATTAAAGACCTCCAAGCTGGCATTCGTGCTCGTGCAGCTCGTAAACTTGAAGGTGGGGAAATTATTAAAGTTGAAGCACATCCTATTCCTGAACATCCCAGACCCCGACCCATTAAAGGTAGGGTAGTTTTAGTAGGAGACGCTCTAGGTACTGTTACCAAGTCTTCTGGAGAAGGTATCTATTTTGCCGCTAAATCTGGCAGAATGTGTGCAGAAAAAATTGTTGAAGCTTCCAACAATGGACAAAAAGTTCCTACAGAAGCAGACCTAAAACAGTTCTTGAAACTTTGGAATAAAACCTATGGTGCTACTTACCTAGTACTAGATATTCTCCAAAGAGTATTCTATCGCTCCGATGCCACTCGCGAAGCATTCGTCGAAATGTGTGCTGATATTGACGTACAAAAACTCACTTTCGATAGCTATCTCTACAAAACCGTAGTTCCTGCTAATCCTCTCAAGCAAATGAAGATTACAGCTAAAACTATTGGTAGCTTATTGAGAGGAAATGCTCTAGCCCCCTAGATTAAACAAATTTTAGCTAGATGATATTAAAGCGTTAGAGCTTCTGGCTCTAATGCTTTTTTTTATGGGAATCATTACCTTTGGATTAATGTTGCTAGATCTAGCTTTTAAGTATTTCTGTGAGGCAGTCAGGTCGATTACTATTGAGCACAACGAAAACCTGCAAAAATCTGTCTTACCCAAGGATAATACCAATTACGAAAACTACTCCTTAAAGCCCAAGGAAGAGTTGCCCAACTCCCGCCTTTTAATACTCGATGTTGACAATCAAAATATACTTGAGAATAGCCAGGATAGAGATAGTATTCAAATTCTTCGTAACCTAAAAACCATGAAGCAGTCCATTCCCAAACATTGCCTAGCATACTATAACAACCCCAAATACTTTTGGTATCGCGATCAGCATTAACGGGGATAGTATTAAATAATTGATTATTGTTTTTTTCTAGAGCATCTAAACATTTTTGCTGCCACTTTTTAAGTATCTCAGGTTCAAATTGGGCTGCTTTTTCCCATTCTGCTTCAGTGGGTAATCTTTTACCAACAAAGTTAGCATAGGCTTCGGCTTCGTAATAATTTACTCCACATACAGGATAATTATTAAATTCAGGAGCATTATGCCAGTATAAAGGTTGAGATAGGAGATTTTTTTGTAACCATTGCCAGCCTTCTTTTGACCAATATTGAGACTTTTGATAACCATCTGCCAAGATGAATTTTTGATATTGTTGGCAGGTAACAGGATAAGTATCTATATAATAACTATCTAAGTATATTTTATGGGCAGGTCGTTCATTATCCTGAGCTTTTATCTTATTACTTCCCATAATGAAATCTCCTGCTTTTATTTGCACCATATCAGAGACAATTGGAGTATTTTCTATCTGAGTATTTTGGTGATTTAAATAAAAAGTATTTGAATTTATTTTGTGATTTTGTAAAACTATACTAATAGTTTCTTGATGCTGACATTCATGTTGAATTAACCACCACCAAAGACGTTCTTGCTTGGCGATTGGTGCAGTTTCTAAATAATGTAAAACTTTATTTCTTACTATATCTAAGCAATTCTTGATCGCACTAAAATCTGGCAAATTTTGTCTTTCAGCTTTGGGCAATCCATCAGCAGCAAATAACTTATAATATTCAGGAAATAAAGGGGAATATCCTCCAAGATATTCTAATATCCAGTAAGCTTCAGTAAAAGCAATATGTCCTAAATGCCATCCTATAGGACTAAAATCAGGATGAGATTGTTGTGTAAAAGTATCTCGATTTACATCGGTAAATAAGCCTAAAGTTTGTTGACGACACTTAATTAAAGTTTGAGATATTATTTCTTTAGTAGATAGGTTGGATATTGACTTCAAGATTTTTTCCTACTGTAATAATGCTACTTTCTGGGCAACTATTCCAATTTCCCTTAAACATTGGCTCTGAAGCAAGAATTACTCCATTAGCATACATGGGATCATCTCTTAACCAATATAATGTGGGTTGAGGTTCACAATTAGCAAAACGAGACGCAACAATGCGATCGCCGTCAGCTAAAATAAGATTAGCAGACACATATACTTCATGTTTATCAGCTAATTGTTTAAGTTGTTTGATAGAACTTTTTAAAGCCGTTTCTAAATCATAATTAGGATTATCTTGTAGTTGACTAATAATCAAAGCAAAGATATGTTCAGAATCAGTAGTACCGTGAATGGCTTGATAGGTATAATCATTTAAAAGGTTACGGATTGGACGATATAAGGTATGACGAAATTTGTCAATATAGCCATTATGAATAAACATTAAATTGTTATCAGTAAATGGCTGGCAATTAACTAAATCTACTGGTAAGCCAGGGGTAGCACTACGAACGTATCCTAGAATACAATTAGATTCGACATAACGAGATAACTGATGAAGGTTAATATCGCTCCAAATTGGAAGGGTATGTTTGTATATATAAGGTAAATCTTGTTTCTCTGAATGATACCAACCCAAACCAAATCCATCAGCATTAAGTATTCCTGCTGTCATTTCTTGAGGTTGATAACTTTGAACAATTAAAGAATGTTCTGGTTTATATAATAACGTATCTAATTGGATATTTGAACCGATATATGCTAGTAAACGACACATTAAATTTTGAGGTTATTAATTATTAAGTGAATTATATTGTATCTTGATTTTTTAGTGATTTTAAATTTTATTTGGCTTGATTACATATAATATTGAAAAACTCTTAATTCTTCATTTTGAATGGAAAATAATTCCATTGCCATATTAAATAATTTCTAAGTTTATTTAACTAGAGGCACTAGTGTAAAATTTTAAAGCAAATCGCCAGAAAAAGATCGAAATAATAAAAGAAGTAATAGCTAAGATTCCTGAACCTAATATCCAGTTTAGTTCAGTACGCCCTAACATTACTTCTGCTGGTACAGTAGTGAGAAATGCCACGGGAACAATAAAGGTAAAAAAGAACCGATACACCGCAGGATAAGCTACAATCGGATTTTTACCAGCTTCCAATAATCCTCGTAAAACTTCTGTTACATTATATATTTTTACAAACCAAATGCTAGTAGCACCTAAAATAAACCAAATACTATAAAGCATAATAAAGCCAAACCCTAGAGGAATGGTACTAAGTAAATATTTATCCCAGGTTAATCCCAATTTTGTTCCCATATAAGTAATTAAAATTATGCCAAAAATAAGATCGGGGAATCCCCAAGGAGATAGAACTCTGGTGGACAACCAAAATTGACTACTCATAGGTTTAAGTAATACAAAATCTAGGGTTCCTTTTTCTATTTGCTCTACAATACGATTTAAATTGGGAGCTAAAAAAGTTGTAGAAAATCCTTGTAAAAGAGTAAATATTCCGAGAACAATTAATGCTTCTTCCCAACTCCAACCACTGAAAGTATAACCAGTACGATAAAACAAAAATAAACTAAAAATACTTCCGATTAAATTAGCAATGCTAGTAAAAAAAGCGATCGCGAAATTTAATCTATATTCTAACTCAGCAGCGATCGCGGTTGTCCAAAATAAACTTAATATTTTTAAATAGCGCATCGGTTCATTTAAGATTTAACATTTATCATTGACCTTGAGGGATGCTTCTAGCTGGAAATATATTCAATCCCAGTGTTTATCATTTAACACATTTCTAATAGATTTTAGATGTTTATTTATTTTAGATGACCGTCAACAAGTTGTGGATATGTGGCGTAGCTTGGGCTTAACTGTCTTTCAAGTAGCGGAAGGAGATTTTTGATATAGCTTTATTGCTAAAAAAAGATTTAGTTAAGTTCAGTCTCTATATTCCTCGTTCCTTATGGGAAGCAGTATCCTTATCCGAAGGTGTCCTAAAGGATACCGCTTCGCATATACCCTTTAGGGTTAGGGCGTTCCTCATTCCTTGTTCCTTAACTTGCAGTATAATTATCCATTGCTACTGTATCGATTGAGATATTCTAGCTGTTGATATCTAAATACTTACAGAAATAATGCCATCGCTAAAAACCCCGCGTCGGACAAAAATTGTTGCTACGGTTGGTCCTGCTACTCTCAACCCAGATGTATTACGTCAGCTAATCAAAGCAGGTGCAACTACTCTCAGACTCAATTTTTCTCATGGTACACAAGAAGATCATCAAAGAGCTATTCGCCTCATCCGTCAAACAGCCTTTGAGCTAAATCAACCAGTGGGGATTTTACAAGATTTACAAGGTCCCAAAATTCGCTTAGGAAAATTTGCTTGTGGCAAAATAAATCTTAAAAATGGCGACCCTTTTATTTTAACCAGTAGGAAAGTAGAATGCGATCAAACAATTAGTTATATTACTTATGACAAACTAATCGACGAAGTCCCTGAAAACGCTACTATCCTCTTGGATGATGGAAAAGTAGAAATGCAGGTAGAGAAAATAGACAAAGAAAATCAAAATCTGCATTGTCGGGTAATAGTAGGAGGAGATTTATCTAGTAGTAAGGGGGTTAACTTTCCTGGGGTTTGTCTTTCGATTAAAGCCTTAACGGAAAAAGACCGAGAAGATTTGATTTTCGGCTTAGATCAAGGAGTAGATTGGGTTGCACTTAGTTTTGTTCGTGAACCTGAAGATATTATTGAAATCAAAGACTTAATTGCTAGTGCAGGAAAATCTGTCCCAGTCATTGCCAAAATAGAGAAACACGAAGCCATCGAACAAATGGATGCTATACTTTCTCTTTGCGATGGAGTAATGGTTGCGAGGGGAGATTTGGGGGTAGAATTACCAGCGGAAGATGTACCAATTTTACAGAAAAGACTAATTACCACTGCCAATAAATTGGGCATTCCAATCATAACCGCAACCCAAATGTTAGACAGCATGGTGAATAATCCTCGTCCTACCCGTGCGGAAGTTTCTGATGTCGCCAATGCCATTCTCGATGGAACAGATGCGGTGATGTTATCCAACGAAACAGCAGTAGGTAACTATCCAGTTGAAGCAGTTAAAACCATGGCAAAAATTGCTCAACGCATCGAAAAAGAGCAAAGTCGTATTGCACCCGACTCAGGAGGGAAATGGTCAATTCCCCATGCTATATCTGCTGCTGTAGGGCAAATTGCGGAACAGTTAAGCGCATCTGCAATTATGACTTTGACTAAAACTGGCTCAACAGCGCGAAATGTCTCTAAATTTCGACCTCAAACCCCGATTTTAGCTATTACACCTCATGTTCATGTCTCTCGCAGATTACAACTAGTCTGGGGCGTGAAACCACTCCTAGTATTAGATCTTCCCTCCACTACCCAAACTTTCCAATCAGCGATTAATGTGGCACAGGAAAAAAACTGGTTAGCTGCTGGGGACTTAGTAGTGATGACAGCAGGAACTTTACAAGGGGTAGCAGGTTCTACAGATTTAATTAAAGTAGAATTAGTCAAAGCTGTATTAGGAGAAGGACAGGGTATTGGACAGGGTGCAGTGAGTGGGAGAGCCAGAGTTGCCACTAATCCTCGACAAATCGCTGATTTTAGTTCAGGAGAAATTTTAGTTGCACCCCATACCAATGTAGATTTTGTCGATGTAATCCGCCAAGCATCAGGAATTATTACCGAAGAAGAAAGCCTTACTAGTCATGCTGCGGTTTTAGGTTTGCGCTTAGGTATTCCTGTCATTGTTGGGTTTAAAGGTGCAACAGAAGTCATTCGCGAAGGTGCAATTCTCACCCTAGATGCCAAACGAGGTAAAGTCTATTCTGGTGCAATGGCTAATATGAGTGAGATCAAGCCACGTATGGGTTCTTAAGTTGAAATACACAATGGTGCTAAGGGGGACTTTGGGCTGTTCTGGAGGGTGTATCCTTATGCCCTTGTGCTTGCGCTTGCGAAGCCCTACCTGAAAGGTCAGCTCTACCCGCAGGGGCAGCGGTACCCTTTAGGGTTAGGAATCCTTTAGGACTAGCTTCGCGTCGCCCACCCTACTTTGATTGGTATTTTCTATTGTAGAAATCACCTGAAGCAGCAAGAAACGAATTAGATAATGTCTTTGCCATGATTCAAGAAGAATATCAAGAGACGGGATTATATCTTCCTGATGATACCTATTTACTTTCACCAGAGACTTTTTCAGCAAACCCTAATTAGGATTAGCTGAATAAATAAGGAAGCTATACTAGACAAGAATTTTGAGGAGTTTTAGCTGAAAAAAGTGCAATGGCTTAAGCACACTGCTCTCTGAAAATCCCAGTATTGTGTAATAAATAGAAGGCAAAACTAAGATGTTACTCGTTACTCCTTGCTCCTTACTCCTTACTCTGTTAACTATGCAATTAATTTTCCACACCTACTGATTTCCCTCAGCAGACTGTTTAAGTTTGCTATTACCATAGTATAAAGTCGTTACTTATTTTTCAGGATAGAGGAAGTCATGGGATTATTTGATCGTCTTGGCAGAGTTTTTCGAGCCAACTTAAATGACTTGGTAAGCAAAGCCGAAGACCCCGAAAAGGTATTAGAACAAGCTGTTATAGATATGCAGGAAGACTTGATACAGTTGCGTCAAGCTGTAGCAAGAGCGATCGCAAGTAAAAAACGCACCGAACAGCAATATAATAAAAATCAACAAGAAGCTAATACTTGGCAGCAAAGAGCCCAACTGGCTTTGTCTAAAGGGGATGAAAATCTGGCTCGTGAAGCTTTGATACGGAAGAAGTCTTTTAGCGATACCGCAGCAAGTTTAAAACAACAGTTAGATCAACAAACAGCTAATGTACAAACTCTCAAACGTAATTTAATGGCTTTAGAAAGTAAAATCTCTGAAGCAAAAACCAAAAAAGATATGCTCAAAGCCAGAGCTAATGCAGCTAAGGCACAGAAGCAACTACAGCAAACTATTGGCAGTATCGATACCAGTAGTGCTATGGGTGCTTTTGAGAGAATGGAAGATAAGGTAATGCAACTAGAAGCAGAGTCTCAATCTGTAGCAGAATTAGAAGGTGGGGGATTAGAACAGCAGTTCGCACAATTAGAAGCAGGTAGCGATATCGAAGATGAGTTAGCAGCTATGAAACTGAGTTTATCTGGTGCTGCTCCCACACCAGAATTACCTCCTAGTGAGGAGGTCAACAATATAGATACATCTAAAAAATCTGCTATCGATGCAGAATTAGAAGACTTGCGTTCTCAACTTAAAGATAACTAATTCTGAATTTTGAATAAATATCTCAATCAGCTACTATGCGATCTATTGTAAGTAATTGGAGTACTGTTAATGAGTAGTGTAGTGGAAATTAGTGATCCTCAGTTTGAACAAGAAGTTGAGTCGGCAGATAAGCCAGTACTAGTATATTTTTGGGCTCCCTGGTGTGGTCCTTGTCGGCTGGTTTCTCCTTCAATCAAGGCGATCGCTGATGCTTATAGCGATCGCTTAAAAGTAGTGAAACTCGAAATTGATCCGAGTCCCCAATCAGCAGCTAAATGTAAAGTTGAAGGATTACCCGCTTTAAGACTTTTCAAAGATAAACAAATTGTGGCTTCCCATGAAGGAGCTATCGGAAAACAACAAATACAAACTATGTTAGACAGCAATTTATAAAGTAAAAAACTTTTAAAATACTGTTTTTTGATCCTAACTTGAGTATCAGGTTAGGTTTTTTTTGGGATTATATTTTTTAGCTTTAAAACAACTTTATAATAATTACTTTTAACTTTAAACTTGCTTTATATTTTTCTGTATTTTTACTAAAAGAATATATATGCCCCCTCAAAGTTCATCTAAGTTTTGCACATAATTACTATTGGTAATGCCATCATATGAATAGCAATACTTAAGAAATATTAATTTTTCTCCAAGTAATTTCAACTTAAACACCACTAACTCTTTTATTAAAACTATTATTCAGATATGAACTCCAACTCCTTTAAAGAAGTAGCATCCAACGCAGGAATCAACTGGTCAAGACAAAAAGGAAAAGAAGCATTTAGCATAGCTTGGTTAGACTATAACAACGACGGATATTTAGACCTGTGGATAAGTGGACATGGTTACAACGGTAGCAGCACCCAATACGACGAAGGTAAATTCCCTTATCTCTACCTCAATAACGGAGACGGCACCTTCACCAATCTCTTCGATTCTGATTGGCGACAAGGCTCAGGAGGGGATATTCACGGTACCACTTGGATTGATTTCGACAACGACGGTGACCAAGACTTCTTAGCAGCAGGTGGGGGAAAACTCGGAGACACCAGCAACGTTAACCTCGACCTTCTCACCAACAAACTCTTCGTTAACAGCAACGGTAACTTAGACGATGAAGCAGGAATCAGAGGCATCGAAAATGCCATAGCTCGTAGTCGTTCCTCAGTTTGGTTTGACGGTAATAACGACGGCTTATTAGATGTAGTAATTGTCACCGCACTTAGAGATGATGACCAAGGTTACACAGCTTACTTTGAACAACAAACTGACGGCACCTTTATTGATAAAACCCTAGAGGTAGGATTAGATGTCAACGAATCTTCTCGCTACGCTCAACTAGCAGACCTGACAGGAGACGGCAAACTCGACCTAGTAATTCAAGGTACTTATACTTGGCCTTTGGGAGTCTATGACTTCTCCAATGGAACAAATTTTGTAGATGTAACTAGCACCATTCCTCAAATTAGCGATCCAGCAGAAGACCCTACTTTTGACTTTAAAGACCATACTTCTGCTAGAGATTCCATCCTCGCTGACTTCAACAACGATGGACATAATGATATCTTCTTAACTCGTTCTCGGATCTTTACCCCTGAACCTACTATTTTCCAAAGTAGCGATACTATCGTTTCGGCAGATTTAATCTTACAGAATGGAGGAGAAATTGGGGTTAGCTTCAAAACTGATGGAGTATTTGCTTTCGATTCTTTTGACTTCAATGGACGGGATTCTACCTTTGCGGGATTTGATGCCAGTAATATCTTTATCGGTGCTGATGGCAGAAATCCCACCGAAGCCGAATTAGAAGCAATTTTTGGTTCTGGTTATGACACGGCTTTAACTTCTGGTAGTGATGCTTGTATGTTCTGTGGCGGAGACCATTCAGGACACAATCACAGTAGTGCAGCTTTCCAACTTGACCCTAATGATAATAGCGTAGCAGGAATTAAAGCTGACCGTTCTACCAGAGGTATTTATGTTGGTTATGATGCTGTTACTGGTACGTGGGAAGTAAGAGTTTCTTCTGATACTAATGAAATTGTCCGCATTGCGGTAGAGTCTGACCAAGCTATTACGGATTTAACTGAAATTGGCTTTGTTTCTGCTGACTCTGGTAGTTTGGCTCTTTCTGACCGATTCCTAGTTTATGATACTGAAACTGGAACATATGTTGACAATACAATCCTAGCGGGATTGAGTGACCCCACATTAGCTCAATCAGCGGTAGCGGGAGACTTTGATAATGATATGGATTTAGATATCTATATTGCTAATGCTTATCCCAGTTTCAATCAAGCTAATATCCTCTACGAAAATGATGGTAATGGTAACTTTACTAAGGTGGAGTTAGCAGGGGGTGCAGAAAGTACGGAAGTAGGACCCCATCGTTTAGATTTTGAAGTAGGACAAAGATTAGCCATCGCGGATTATGACAATGATGGTTTCTTAGATATTTTTGCTGGTTCTACTACAGCTAAGTCTCCTCGTAAAACTTACTTAGGTGCGCCTTCCCAACTCTTCCATAATGAGGAAGGAATTAACGGCAATACTAATAATTGGTTGCAAATCGATTTACAGGGTATTCAATCCAATCGTGATGCGATCGGTGCTAGGGTTGAGGTGACTACTCCTGATGGTGTGACTCAATTTAGAGAGCAAAATGGTGGTCTTCATGTGTTTGCTCAAAACAGTTCTCGCTTACATTTTGGCTTGGGTCAAAATGCTACGGTAACTGAGGTGAAGGTGCTATGGCCTTCTGGTGAAGTTACGATTCTGAATAATGTTTCAGTAAATCAGATTCTTAATGTTGTAGAAGATTTTGCTAATACTTTTACTGGTAATAGTTTTGATAATACGCTTTCTGGAACAGATGAATCTGATGTGATCATTGGCTTGGATGGCAACGATACTATCAACGGTAATAACGGAAAGGATAGTTTAGAAGGCGGAAATGGTGATGATAGTCTTAATGGAGGAAAAGGCAACGATACTATTCTGGGTAGCGACGGCATAGATACTATCAATGGAGGAGAAGGCAATGATTCCCTACAAGGAAATGAGCAAGCAGACTTACTCAATGGGAATAATGGTTCTGATACTCTCAACGGTGGCAATGATGATGATAGTCTCGTTGGAGAAAACGGCAACGATCTCTTAATTGGAGAAGCAGGTAACGACTATCTCTGGGGTGGTAGCGGTAATGATTCCATGTCTGGTGGAACAGATGCAGATAGCATTTTTGGACAAGCAGGGGAAGATACTATTTCTGGTGGAGAGGGTGATGATTTCATTACTGGTGGAGATGACAATGATGTTATCTTCGGAGAAGCAGGCAATGATACTCTCAACGGTAATAGAGGTAAAGATGTTTTAGATGGAGGAGCAGGCAACGATACCATAAGTGCTAGTGATGGAGATGATACTCTCAATGGTGCAGAAGGTAATGATTTTCTTTCTGGACAAGGAGGAATTGACATTATCAATGGTGGTGATGGTGAAGATACGGTTCGTGGTGGTAATGGCAATGATGTTTTAATTGGTGGTGCTGATGCAGATACCTTATTAGAAATTAGTAACTCAGATTTCCTTCTTACCGATACTCAGTTAATTGCTAGAGGTACGGATAGTATCAGTGAATTTGAATCCGCACGCTTGCTTGCTGGTTTTGGCAATAACCTTTTAGATGCTTCTGATGTCAACACTATGAGAGTTTCTCTCCAAGGTGCAGCAGGAGATGACACCTTAATCGGTGGTGCTAATGATGATACCCTTAAAGGTCTTAATGATGCTGACTATCTGGATGCCAGAAACGGTAATGATAGTTTAGTTGGGGGTGCTGGTAATGATACTCTGATGGGAGGTTATGGTAACGATACCATCCAAGGAGGTAATGGTACTGATAAAGTTGTAGCAAGTGCTGATTCTAACTTTGCCCTCAACGATCAAGAACTCAGTTCTCCTGTCTTAGGTTCAGACCAATTATTTACCATAGAGGAAGCTCATCTAATCGGTGGTTCAAGTGACAATATTATTGATGCTACTGGTGCTAGTAAGATTAAAGTTACTCTCGAAGGTGGACTTGGTAATGATACTCTCACAGGTGGTGCCAATGATGACGAACTCAAAGGAGAAATTGGGAATGATATTTTAACTGGTGGTGCTGGTGCGGATAAATTTACTTACACTGACATTAATCAAGGGGTTGATACAATTACAGACTTTGCTTCTGGACAGGATACTCTAGTAATTTCGGCTTCTGGTTTTGCTAGTGATTTAACACCAGGAACTTTGAGTCAAGATCAATTTGTTCTGGGTAGTAATGCAGTTGATGCTGATGACCGCTTCTTATACGACAATGGCAACTTATTCTATGATGCTGATGGTACAGGTAGTGCTGATGCGGTTTTAGTTGCAAGTTTAAATGGTACTCCTGCGATTACTAACAGCGATATCGAAATTGTTGCTTAAATACTAAGTTTAATCTCCGTTACCAGGAGTCCATATTAGATAAATGGTTAACGGAGTTTTCGATTTGGGTGAATTCGGACTGTCCTTCGGGAGTCGCTGCGCCTAGGAAATTAAGTTTAAGTTGGTTTTTAATATTACATTGACCATAAGCTATCTTGTTAAAACCTTTATAAAATTAGGGATTTAGTCGTTGTAGTATGTACGTGATAACCGTCCTTATTCTCTAAGACACCACAATCAATACTGTTTTCAATTTATTTAGAATTTTTAAGTTAACTAATATGGTACTCAATGCAAATTCTTTTCAAGATGTAGCCAATAATGCAGGTATTACTTGGTCAAAGCAAAAAGGCGATGAGGCTTTTAGTGTTGCTTGGCTAGACTACAACAATGACGGATTTTTAGACCTTTGGGTAAGTGGTCATGGTTACAATGGCGGTGGCAAAAATGCAGCCTATCCCGATGGAAAATATCCTTATTTATACGTAAATAATGGTGATGGCACATTTACCAACTTATTTACGGAAGATTGGCGTAGAGGAAATGGGGGAGATACCCACGGTACAAGTTGGATTGATTTTGATAATGATGGAGACCCTGACTTATTTGTTTCCGCAGGAGGACAGGAAGGGGAAGGAAGTCAACCTAATCATTTTTTTGTCAATAATAGTGGGACTTTAGAAGATGAATCTACAGCAAGAAGACTAGATTATCCTTTTGGTCGAGGTCGCAGTAGTCTTTGGTTTGATTACAATAAAGACGGTTTATTAGATGTCTTATTAGTGCAAGCTTACCGAGATGACAATTTAGATGGTAAGTTTGATACGGTTCAAACGGAAATTGATACTAATGGGGATGGTATCGCTGATACTACTGTTACAGCCCAAACTCGTACAGCTTTATTTGAACAAAATGCCGACGGAACTTTTAGTGATGTCACTGATGCAGTAGGTTTAAATGTTGATGTCGAACAAAATCCCGAACGTGAACTATACAATGCTGGCTCTGATTATGCTCAACTAGCAGATGTTACAGGGGACGGAGAATTGGATTTAATTCTTCACGGGACTTATCAATTTCCTCTTAAAGTTTATGATATTTCGACTCCTAAATTCCAAGACATTACCGATACTTTTCCTTCGGTTATTAGCTCTACTTTACCCAGTAACCCCAGTAATGATTTTGGTAGATTCAACGATGCACCAAGGGATTCTGCGATCGCAGATTTCAATAACGATGGTTATAATGATATCTTTTTAACTCGCTCTTTTACCTATCCCCAAGCTTCTAGTCTCTACCAAGGCTCAGATAAGATTTTAAGCGCAGATTTACTTTTAGATAAGGCTGGAGAAGTAGGCTTTGATTTTTCTACTACGGGAAATGTTGCCTTTGATTTGCTTAAGTATTTTAACGCTCAAAATGCTTTAAGAGAAAACCCAATCAATCCTACTCAATATAAAATTTTTATCGGTGCAGAAAAACGTAAACCCACCCTAGCTGAAGTAGTTGCTATTGCTGATATTAGTTCGGAATATTCTGTAACTGCTAAAAAAGAAAACATTAAAGAAGCAGGTTTTGCTCTCGATCCTAATAATGTTACCAGTTTATCTAGCGATCGCAATGAAGAGGGATTATATATTGGCTACGATCATGCTACTCAAACTTGGCAAGTCAGACTCACCACATCTGAAGCACTCAGTACGTTTCCGATCCGTTTAGCAGTAGAAAGTACTGAAAATATTGTTGCTGAAAGTTTAAATCGCGTGGAATTTGACCCTATTGATCTGTCAAAAAATGCTTTACCCGATATCTTATACATTTACGATCCAGCTACAGGAGAATATATAGATAGTACGGTAGCTGCTGGTTTAAGTAACCCCACTTTGGCACAGTCGGTAGTTGCAGGAGACTTTGACAATGATATGGATGTAGATTTGTATCTAGCCAACTCCTACTCTAGTTTTAATGTCCCCAATATCCTCTATGAAAACCAAGGGAATGGCACATTTATTCCTGTAGAAATGGCTGGAGGTGCAGCAGGAAAAGGAGTAGGAGGAGTATATTTAGACTTTGAGATCGGACAAAGATTAGCAGTAGCAGACTATGACAATGATGGTTTCTTAGATATTTTTGCTGGTTCAACTACTACCAAATCTCTCCGCAAAACCTATCTGGGTAATCCTTCCCAACTCTTCCAAAATCAAGAAGGAATTAACGGCAATACTAACAAATGGATAGAAATAGATTTACAAGGTATTCAGTCCAACCGTGATGCTATTGGTGCAAGAGTATTAGTAACCACTGCTGACAGTGTAACTCAAGTCAGAGAGCAAAATGGTGGTAGTCATGTGTTTGCTCAAAATAGTTCTCGCTTACACTTTGGGTTAGGTCAAAACGATATTATCACTCAAATTGAAGTGCAATGGACTTCGGGAGAAACCACTATTCTAAATGATGTGCCAGTCAATCAAATTCTCCAAATAGTAGAAGCTTTTCCCAGTATTATTACTGGAGATAATGCTTCTAATTTACTTTCGGGAACCATAGAAGCAGATCAGATTATTGGCTTAGGTGGTAACGATACCTTAGATGGGAACAAAGGCAATGATAGCTTAGAAGGGGGTTCTGGAAATGATAGCTTAGAAGGCGGATCTGGTAACGATACCGTCTTAGGTAATGAAGGAACAGATATTCTCAAAGGTGGAGAAGGCAACGATTTCTTAAAAGGCAATAGTCAAGCCGACTTACTCAATGGCAACAATGGCAGTGATACTCTCCAAGGGGGAGATGATAATGACAGTCTGATGGGAGAAGATGGCAATGACCGCTTAAGCGGAGATTCTGGGAATGATTATCTTTGGGGTGGTAATGGTGCTGATTCCCTTGCTGGAGGAAAAGATGGGGATAAGATTTTTGGCGAAACTGGTAATGACTCCATCTCTGGCGGAGAAGGGGATGATTTTCTCACTGGCGAAACTGGTAATGACTCCATCTCTGGAGATGAAGGGAATGATACCCTCAATGGTAATAGAGGTAAAGATACTCTAGATGGGGGAATGGGTAACGATACTATTAGCGCAGGTGAAGGCAGTGATACCGTAAATGGTAGTGAAGGTAATGACTATCTGTTTGGCGAAGGAGGTTCAGATCTCATCAATGGAGGTGACAACTCTGATACTCTTCGTGGTGGAAATGGTAATGATACTCTGATTGGTGGTGCTGGTAATGACCATCTTGTAGAAGTTAATAACTCCGATTTTATACTTACTGATAGTCAATTAATTACTAGAGGTACAGATACTATTAGTGAGTTTGAATTTGCCCATCTCATTGGTGGTGCTGATGATAACGTGATAGATGCTTCTATCGTTACTACTATGAAAGTTTCCCTTGAAGGTGCAGCAGGAGATGATACCCTCATCGGTGGTGCGAATGATGATACTTTAAGAGGTTTAAATCAATCCGATCTTTTGGAAGGAAGAGATGGTAATGACCGTTTAGTAGGAGGAAATGGTAATGATATCTTTATTGGTGGTAAGGGTAACGATACCCTAGAAGGAGGCAATGGAATCAATAAGCTGGTAGAAACTGCCGACTCTAACTTTATTCTGACCAATAACCAACTAATTTCTATTTCTCTGGGGACAGATCGACTATTTAGAATTCAAGAGGCTCAAATTATTGGTGGTGCAGGGAATAATTTACTTAATGCTTTTGCTACAACTGCTATTAAAGTTACTTTAGAAGGAGGATTGGGTAACGACACTATAATTGGAGGTTCTCAAGCAGACTACTTAGTAGGGGGAGCTGATGATGATATGCTGCAAGGAAATGATGGTAACAACACTCTCGAAGGTAATGAGGGTAATGACATCATTATTGGTGGAAATGATAGCGATGTTTTAGTTGGGGGTGTGGGAATAGATACCGTTATGGGTGGCAATGGCAATGATAGCTTCACCTTTAACAACCTCAGTGAAGTAGGAGATCAAATCATTGACTTCGGCAATGGTGATGACAAGTTAGTATTGTCGGCTCTTGGCTTCGGTGGCGGATTAGCTGAAGGACAAACCATTAGGCAGGAACAGTTTGTAGTTGGTACAACAGCTTTGGACAACAGCGATCGCGTAATCTATAATAGTACAACAGGTGATTTATTCTTTGATGTTGATGGCACTGGAAATACTGCTGCTGTAAAAATTGCCAATCTTAGCGGTACTTTTAACTTAACTACTACTGATATCTCGATCAAGGCTTAAGATTTTGGTGATAGCAGAGGTTAGGTGTAGGGAAGTTTTGCGGAACTTCCCTACAATAATTTATATAAAAACTTGAAATTATTCTGTGATTGGTATTCCCAATAGTTTTTTGACTTTAAACCAAAAAGTACGAATTTTCCAGAATTTACTACTTTCCATAGCGACAACTAATTCTTTATAGTGAGCCAATTGTCTTTGCAGACTATCTACATCTTTGGGTTGTTCTTCTATTTCATAATGGCTCCACCATTGGGAATAATTATTAGTAGAACTTGTTGTATCAAAAGGATTTTTAAAGACTGCTTGCAAATCTTTTCTTTGGCGGTAAACTAATCTTTGTTCATCAGAAATAACATTACCATTGTCAAAAAAGTTGTAAGCACAAGATAGTTTGCCCAACTCATTTTGTCCCATTTGTTCACATTGATTTTGATACCATTTTAGTAAATAAGAAGTAATTTTATTATGCAAATTATACTTTTCAGGCATAATAGTTTGGGAGCTAGAAAAATGATAAAAACACAATGGTTCCCCATTAACTAATATTCCCGTTTCTAAATCTCCCTGTACATCGCGGTTACTTAAATTCCAATTAGCTACATTGTAGCCAGGATGTCTTAAGATATTGACACCAGCAAAAAAAGATGGAACAAGATCAATCCAACGTTGATCGGTATATAGACCATAGGCAGTATCACTATAACAAAAATCGAGACAACGACTCGACCACCAATCGATAAATGCTATTCCTTCAGGAGAGTTTTTGACTCCTAAAAAACCTAAATTAAAAGTACCATGGCGTAGAAAACATATCTCGTTATCAACAATAGCAGAAGCTACTTTTTCTGGTTCTAGTTGATGGGGGGTAATGAGAATATTACTATTTTCAAAATTATTAATTAATTCATCTAGAGGAGAAAATATCGCTATATCAGGATCAAAAAATAAAACATTATCCCATTGATAATGTTTCATAATATATTTAAATGCCAAGCCTTTGACTGCTGTACATAACTCTACTACTGAATGCTTAAATAACCATCGTTGTAGATCGGGTATTTCTAATTCTTCTAAGGTTATAACATCATCAAAATCTTCATTTTTTATATCAAATGATTCATGAATTTTATCGCACAATACTAAATGCAAATGAAAATCAGGATGAAATTTTTTCAATGATTTAGCTAGAACTCTAGCTAAAGGGAGATAATTATTAGTGCAACTAGTAAAAATATGAGTGTTAGCCATTTAAAAAAAATAATTAAAGATAATTAAAGATAATTAGGGATTATTGTGAAAATCGTCCTTTATGTTAAACCATTTATCCTTTATTTTGAACCATTTTTCTCTCATTTTCCAGAATTTACTGGTTTTCATAGCTTCAATGGTTAGTTCTAATTCTTTGATACGAATTTCATTAGTTTGATAGTTCTTTTGAGAAAGATTTAATTCTTGATAATACAATCTTGTTCTAGCCAAAGCCTTTTTTAAACCTGTAATTAATTTTTCTTCTACAAAAAGACTTTGATAGAAAGAGTATAATTTTTTGCCACTATTAGTCCAATTTAAATTTTCTTCACAAAATTTCAAGGCGTTTTGTCCAATTGTATAGCTTAAATCAGGATTATCTACAATAAAATCAATCATCTCAGGTAAGGAGTTTTCATCCACTGAATCCAAAATTAGGGCATTTTTTTTATCGACTAAAATTTTAGCAATGTTAGCATCGGGAAGAATAACTGGTTTACCCATAGCTAAAAATTCGGGGATTTTAGAAGGGAAACGATAATCATTAAACTCATCTGATTTTCCTGGCTGTACTAAAATATCTGCTAAAGCTAAAATTTCGGGAATTTTTTTCCTATTTACCCAACCCAATTCGATGATATATTCTTTGATCCATAATTGATCTTCATCTAAGATTTCTAAATTGTTGTTAATCCCAGTTCGTACTAAAACAGTAGGTTTACCCATTTGGTTACGTTTACCAACTGCTAAATATAAAGATCGAACTTCATCGATATTAGCTGGATGAATGTTGCCGGTATAACCAAGCATAGTGGCATCATTTTTAATCCCTAAACTTTTAAGTAGATTATTATTTTTTTGTCTTGGATAAAATTCTTCTGTATCCACCCCAGGATAAAGAGTAATTGTTGAACTGGTGGATGGAGCAAATTTGGTTAATTTATCAATGATGACAGTAACACCATCTGCATTTGCCATAAATTCTTGGTATTTGACAGGATGAGATAAATTATATGGTAATAAATTATCGTATTCTGTTGACCAATTTTCTAAAGAAACATCGAGAAATCTCTCAGTTATGGACTCTTCATTATCTTCTAAATGAATAACTAATTTAAACTCATACCTGATAGATAAGGCATAACAATAGCTTCTTACGTGTTCACGAGGAGTCCAAGCATGAACCAAATCAGGGGATTGATGATTAGTAAATAAATCGGTGATTTTATCTATTTCATTATATTGAGTAACTGAATATAAATTGCCTTTTAAAGTAGAACCATAATCTTGATTATTGGGGACAGCTACAACGCAGTCTAAACCTAATTTAACTAATTCATTGGCAAAATGATGAACATGAACAGCACTATTACTAGGAAAGTGAGAATGAGAGACTATTAAAATATTTTTCATCTAGTTTAATTGAGGAAATAGATTCCTTTAGGTGACTGAAGGTGTTGTCAAGCTATTGAATATAGCCTTTCTCATAATAGTTAGGGGTGTGATTAAGATATCATATTGCAAATCATTTAGTGCTGGATCAATACTAATTTGATACTACTCAATTAATACAAAATACTCTCAGACAACTGATTTTCTGGTACATAACAATTAATTGTTCTCAAACCTGATGAATATACTTTAGCTAAGGGACAAAAATGGATATTCTACAATTTTTCCCATACCAGTGAGTTAATGACTAGAATAGTAACTAATAAATTAGAAAAATGCGATCGGGCAAAGCCTAATACTGCATGATCGCAAAATTAGATTGAATTTGCTGTAAAAGTTTTATGAAATGGGAAGTAATAAGTATTTAGACAGAATCGATTACATATTTTGCTTTCGTGCGTTCCTTTTTTTGATGTGAAGCCAATCCTTTAGGATCGCTTATAATTTCCTATCTCAACTAGAAAATTAGTTTTGTATAACCACTTAAACAAACTAATAAAAAAAATCACCAAATAATCAAACACCAACCACTAACTACTCAAATTAATTATGTTTATTTCTTATGCTCAAAATTTTGAAGATGTAATGCTTAATCGTTTATTTCCTGATGAAAAGTCAGGTTTTTATATTGATGTAGGAGCACATCATCCTGTGATAGATTCTGTAACTAAAGCTTTTTATGAAAAAGGTTGGCATGGAATTAATATTGAGCCAGTAAAAGAATATTTTGATCTATTACAAAAAGAACGAACCAGAGACATAAATCTCAATATTGCATTAGGAGAAAAGGAGTCAGAGTTAGAATTTTTTGAACTAGAAAGTACAGGACTTTCTACTTTCGATCAGGCAATGGCTTATCAATTAGCTGAAGTCGGTAATTTTACTGTCAACTCTTATAAAGTACCACTTAAAAAACTAGCTGATATTTGTCAAGAAAAAGTAACTTGTCAGATTAATTTTCTCAAAATTGATGTAGAAGGGTGGGAAGAAAACGTAATTTTGGGACATGATTGGGAAAATTTTAGACCTATTGTAGTAGTCCTAGAAGCAACAATTCCTAATTCTCCTGTTCGCACTGAAACCAATATCCAAAGTATTTTAGAAAGTCATAATTATTCTTATGTTTATTTTGATGGCTTAAATGACTACTATTTAGCAAATGAAAGAGATGATTTAAAATCATGCTTTGATACTCCTCCTAATGTTTTTGATAAATTTATTAGATATCCTCTAGTAGATTTACAGCAGAAAAATCATATTTTACATAATCAGCTTAAGGATAAAGAAGCTGAAATTCAACGACTAACTGAAAACTTAGCTAAAATCCAAGAAACAGCAGAACCAAAGAAAATAGATCATTTAGAAGCAAATATTAATAGTAATTTTGAAAAAATTGGTCAAGTTTGGCTCCAGTTCCAAAAAAAGATTAAAGGAGAAAATTAATTTTAAAATGATTACAACTAATAGACAAAGAGATATAGCTAAAGCTGAATTGAGAGAAGCCCTAGTTAAATACGATGGTGATACAAAACATCAGATTGTAGCAACGGCTATTGAAAAGTTAGTAGAGTTAAATCCTATCTCTTCCCCTACAGAAAATAAGTCTTTGTTACAAGGTAATTGGCTACTAATTAATGCGCCCAACTTTCCAGATCGGCAAGAAAGTAAACAACACAAATATGTCTATACTTTGGGAAGATTGGCATTTAATATGTTTCAACCAATTAACCTAAAAGTTGCAATCCAGAAAGTTACACAACCAGTTTTTGCTACAGCTAAAGCAGATCAATATACTCATCATATTGTCGTAAATTTTAAGACCATAGATGATAATATTGCTGAACTAAACGGAGTCATTAAAAACCTGGCTGTATGCCATCCTGTTGATCAAAATACCCTACAAGTCCAATTTACAGGAGGGGAGTTAATTCCCAATAACACAGACCAACTTGAACAATGGTTAGCTATATTTAGTGAAAATTCGTCTCAATCTCCTGTAAATATTCGAGAACGTTTAAATAATTGGTTTATCAAATGGATGTTTGCCATAACACCTGTATCGAACATAGACAGAAAAACTGGAAAAAGAAGTTTTAGGATGAAAAAATCTCCCAAAGGATTGTTAAAAATACTTTACTTAGACGAAGAATTACGGATTACCAAAGGAAATCGAGAAACAGTTTTAGTCTGTCAAAGAGAAACATAATTCAAAAAAATCCGCAACTTACTCACGCAAAGCAACGTCTATCAAGGTACAGTATTGATCAGCGTGAGTTCGGAGTTATAATTTTTTTCTCAAATTATGAGCGATGAGGTACGAAATAATCAGAATTTCAGAGTTCTAAAAACTGATTAATGTTAATGAACTCCTAAATTTTTAGCTTTGTCGAACTCACGTTTATCAAGTTAAGGATATTGATTGTGTTTTGAGGTAACTTTCTACAAGAAAATTTCACTTAACCTTGTTGAATGACTCTGATCGAAAGTTAATAATTAGATTAATTTTTTTTTATTATTGATAATTGAGTCTATTTTTTACTAGTAGCTATGTTTTTAGATTATTCTTTTTTAACTATAATTCCTCGTAATCAAATACTAAAGATTGCTTCTACTACAATTATTAGCGCGATCGCATTAACTGTTCCAGTCAAGTATCTTAATGCCCAAATTCCCGAGTCTGGAGGCTCAATTACCATTCGTTCTGATATACAAGAAGCTAATTCTGAAACAGGAGTAATTACTGCTAGAGGTAATGTACAGATTAATTATCCTGCTAGACA
>JASJDF010000344.1 GCA_030065715.1 Xenococcaceae cyanobacterium MO_188.B19
TGTTACTGAAAACTCACAATTAAGAATTTATACAGAATATCAAGAACTTACATTAACCTCAATTAAACTAACAATTGTTTAAAACTATGACTATTAATGATTATGCTTTGTTTTTCTCTCAACACTATGACCGCGATCAAGGTTTAGATTATGGGAGATTATCTCTTAAATGACGACCAAATATTAGGATTTGAATTGGCTGGAGAGATGTGGTCACAATCTCTAATCGATACTTACAATAGCAAAAATCTCGAAATCAACATCCATGTTGAAATCAGAGATGACCTATTACCTGACAATATAATTGGCGGTGCATTTCCTACTATTGAAACAGGAGTGAAATACAAAGAAATTTACTCAGCCATTCAAAATGATGTTACTACAGGAACAGATCGAACCGTTGCTGATAGCCTGCTAGATCAGAAAAAGATCGATCTTTTAGTGGGTGAAAACGTCATCGATAAGAATTTCAAAATGCACGCTACTAGAGCTAATATGAAAGCTCTGGGTTTGGTCAAAGGAAATAGTAAAAAACTTGATGGCTATATCGTGATCAACCCTCTTGAAAATGTCGATTCAGTCAGTTGGGACTATGACTATCTGGGTGAAGCTAAAGAGGGGACTTTAGATTTTCTTAGTGTTGCCAAACACGAAATTGGTCATACTTTAGGCTTTATTAGTGGTATAGACTATCAAGGATGGAATCAAAAGAGTAATGGAAAGTCCAAGGGAAAGGGCAAGGAAAATAAAGCCCTGACTCATATGACTTCGATGGACATATTCCGCTACTCCATTGCTAGTGCTGATCTAGGCATCAACGATCTTAGCGTAGGTAAAGAGGCTTTCTTTTCCATTGATGGTACTGTTAATAATGCTTTAGCTATGTCCACAGGTGCTGACTATCAAGGTAGCCATTGGATAGATCGGACTCAACAAGATGGCTTAGGCATCATGAATCCTACTCTAGGACTAAAAGAACGTTGGTCAATCTCCAATAACGATCTCTTAGCAATGGATGCTATGGGTTGGGATGTAGTCTATCCAGCAGAAACTAATTTACAAGCTTTGTATGATACTGCTCTATCCCAGGTTAAAACAGCTGTGATTGCAGACCGTATTAAGGAAGTGGACGGTATCTTAGATGTCGAAGCCTATAATTGGGCGCGGAGAAGTAGTAGTGTTGGTTTCTGGTGGGCGCGGAGAAGTAGTAGTGTTAGTTTCTGGCAAGTAGGCTATTGGTCAACTTATGAGTCGGCAACTACAACTACGGAAAATAGTGCTGATTTTGACTGGCAAAATAGTCAATATAGTGAAATATTTACCACAATCAGCAATGTGATTACTAGTTTCTTGGCAAATATTGATTGGGATGACTTTGATTGGGGTGACCTTGATGGGAGTAATCACTCTTCGGGAGATAGTTCTTCCGATGGCGATGATAGTTCTTGGGGTAATCACTCTTGGAGTAATTACTCTTGGGGTGACAACGGTGACAACGATAACGACGATGACGAAGATGACGACGATTAAAGATGATGGATGGTATTGAGCCATTTTAGCGATTGCGAATTTATTTGTGATCGCTTTATATTTCATTTTTTTATAAATACATTCATTCAGTCAATAAAAGATACCCAATCAGGTTGTAAGTTTTTTTGACCAGTAGAGAAATATTTAGCATAGGTAGGTGTCACCAGCACTTCTTTATAAGTTCCCCTGGCTTCACCTACTTTAATGTCATCATCTATTTTGCTTCTATCCACAATATATTTACTTTTGATCAGGTTACTGGTAACTATTTTCTTAATAACTCTCTTAGCTTCATTACCGCTTTTAGCATAAATAATAATCTTAGAATTATCCTTGAGAGTATATACCCCTTGATGTTTCCCTTTCTCATAATCAGGTATCTTCTTAAGCTGGTTAGCAATATTAGCTTGATTAAAATCAAAGTGAGGTATGGACAATGACCATCTACTATCTTGTTTAGGATAGTTACTACTTTTAGGCTTAAATACTACTACTAACTGTGGTCTATTCCCCTCAATTTTCACTTGCCAACTATCAGGTATTACTGGAACAGTGTTACTCTTAACTCCTGATAGATATTGTTGAAAATATTGCATTTTAACTAACATTTGACTAGCAGAATCATTCTTGTAGATAAGTAAACTATTCCTTAAAGCTTCTCTAGTAGTCCTTACTGTCACTGTTTTAAAGTAATTCCTAATAGCTTTGTTGTGACCTATCCTGATGTATTTCTGACTCGTTTTCCAGTCTCTAACTGTCATAATACTTATCCCCTAGCTTCGTCTGTGATAGTTGGTTCAGATAGGTTATCTATCTCTCTATCGAGTTCTGTTTCCTGTTCCTTGAGTAAAGCTTGAGTGTCGGTAATGGTAGTGTTAAATTCCTCTCTACTTTCTCTTAAATCTTGTCCTATCTCTTTAATATCGCGGATACTATCAGCAATGGAGTAAATATCATCCGTTGCGTCTTCTGCTTGTTCTAGTCTTCTCAACCACTTACTAAACTTCCTATGGTCTAAGTCTTCTAGCATCTCATCATAGGCATCAAAGCTTACTACTCCAGAAGCTCTTAAAGCGTTCCCTATCCTACTAATATTTTCCCCTGTGTACTCGTCCAAGTCCATCGCAGTGTCCATCAGGTCAGTAACGTTATCAATGATGTTCATACCCGCTTGATAGATTCGATTCGCTGCCGTTAGCTTGATAGATAATTCAGTGTAGTTTCTCGCTCCCACTAAGTTTTTAACCACTGCTTCTATCTTCTCTTTAAGCCAATCACCAACATCTATGGGGTTGCCACTGGCATCGGTAACATTGCCAATGTCTAGAATGACCGTCAAGACATCTAATATTGTCTCAGCGATATTGGTACTCAACATCATGGCGTTATGAAGTGACAAAGCAAAATTGGCAGCATTGAGAGTCTTGTCTATGGCAGTACTCGCCCAACCCTTGCTAACAATATTATTGGTTGCTGTAACAACATCAAAAATAGCTTGATTTGCGATCGCATTTCCCGCACCAAATGCAGCCGACAAAGTTGAAGCGATGTCATTGAGTTTGTTACTAATTCCCTGTTGTCCTTGACTCAAGGGATTAGTGACATTTTGAGTCATACATCCTGTGGGTGCTGTGGTGCTACATACAGCGTTGCCGACGGTGGTGCTTAGATTTGTGGGATTAGTATTGAGGTCAATCGTATTTATTGTTGCTGTTAGTCCCGCTAGAGTCGCAGCTATAGCTTCAAACTTATTGTCAAAATTATTGGAGAATTCTTCTAAGTTCACGTCTGTGGGTTCTCCTGTAGTGGTGGTGTCTGGTTGTGTTATTTGGGGTAATAAAGAATCAATGATTGAATCAAAAGGATTGTCAAATCTAGTAACTTGATAATCTGGTACAGGAAAACCTGTGATAGTTGTGGGGTCAATACCAGCGAGTTTGGCTGTAAGTTCTATCTGCTTATTCTGAGTAGTAGTAAGACTATCCCTAGCACTTTGGGGAAAACCACCACCACTAGAACCACCAGTATTAGCGTTACTTAGAGAGTAATCATAGATAGTAGTAAACCTGGCTCGCGTTTCATTAACCTTGTTTTCTCGTTCTATTTCTGGTGCATTTTGCCAGTCAAAATTGGCAAATTCAAACTGTAAATCAGTTAAATCTGTACCCTTAGTTCCCGTAAATATTTCCCATTCTGTTAACGCTTCTCTAGAGTCTAGTAAGTCTAATTCTGAATCATTAAGCTGTTTTTCTAGCTCCCCAAGTTGAACCTCTAAGGCTTCTATCCTTTCATTCTGAGTAAAGTTTATCTCTTCTAGTTCTCTTATCCTTTCTTTTGCTTCACCAGCGAATAAGCCAAACTCCTCAGCAATAGCTAAATTTTCCTCTTTCTGTTCCTCTAAAATTCGTTTTAATTCCTCTATCTGAAACTTTAAGTTAGCGATAAGAACATCTCTCTCATCTATCTGTTGGAACAATTGGGAGTTAGTTAATTGATTCTCATCATTGATTATTTTTTGGTTCGCTAAATTATCTAAAAAATCAGATTTTAATTGTCCTATTTCCTGTTCAGTTAAATCTCTTTGATAGTTAAAGACTCGCATAGTCAAGTCCCAATCAACTTGGTCAGTTGCTATCTGACGATCAATATTTTCCAGAATCAAAGGATTCAGTTTTCTAGTCTGAACTTGAATTAAGGTGTAGTTGAGAAAAGGTAACAAAGCCGAGGTTAAACTGGCTATCCTACCCGCGTTAGCTGTGGATTGTTTTAACGCTGCGGTAGCTTGAGTATTATTAGCTTGAATAAGTTTATTTAGTTGATTGACAGTAGTACTCTTAAAATACTTCCCATTGCCGTTTTTAAAGAGAAAATTAGTCTTAGTTTTAGCTCCCAAGTTTACTCTAGGCTTAACCTTTTCAACTATGCCATCAACACCAGCAATGAAGCTACCCAGAAATAATGTTCCCTCTAAATTTCCCTCACTTAATACGTCCTTAACTTGACTTTCATCGTCTTCTAACCTCCCAAAAAGTTCATTAATTTGTTGTTTTAATTGACTTATCTGTTGGTTTAATTCTTGTCTAGTTGCTAAACCTTCTAGTTCTGCTTTGGTTGCTAGTGCCTCGCAAGGTATTGGGGTACTCATTTTTCCCTTTATTTATAATAAAAATCTATTGCTATTCCATCACTACCATAGCAACAAATTTTATCCCCACAATCCACAGAGCAAGAGTTATCAGGACATTTTTTATCACAACTTAAAGAATAACTATCAATTTTACCTTTAAATAAAGCTTGCTCTATCCATCTAAAATTGATTAACTGATTAGTTTCGGGGTCAACTTCTTCAAGTTTAAATTGAACTGTACGATTATCTTTATTAATTCTACTTTCTATTAATCTAAGCCCGTTTTTTTCGTCTCGTTTATGATGAATAATTTGTTTGTTTGTGATGTAAGGAGGAGTAATTACCACTCTTAAAGATGCCAGTCCCGTTTCGGGATTGATTTGTTCAGGGGAAGCTAAATAGTTTACACCTCCACCACGCAACCAATTTTCATAACTGTATATACTTGATAAATCAAAATCACTACGGTCGTGTAACTTAATACCTCCCGTAAAAATTTGGATATTCCAGTAAGAAATAGGATAACGAAAAGAAGCAGACACCGATGCCGAAATAGCTCCAGAAGCATTAGGATTATTACAGTTTTCTAGATGTGCTAACCAGGGATAACCTGCGGGAGAATACCACCCAGTTCCGTTGGCAAGCCAGCTATCATGCACCCCTTGAGGTACGGGATATACTCTTACTCCGCTTCCTGGCTCGTTGGCTATGGGAAAACCCCAAACAACTTGACCAGGAAAACGCCCCTCTACAGGAGAAGGATTACCCTCAAGCTGGTTAGGTGAGGTATAGCGAGTAATCCAGTATCCTGTGTTTCCTTGGCAAGTTTGATAAGTTCCTACTGAGGTTTGTCTCCTACGCTCAAGTCTTTCTGTAAGGTTGTAGGTTATGCCCCTTTCCGTGAAGTCATAAGCAACAATAGTCCCTCCAGCAGAACTATCTCTATAATCTCCATTAATAAAAAAGGTTGCTCTTTGATAATTGTAAATTTTGTAATCAATTACAACCCTTCTCTCTCCTCCAACACACTTTAAATCATTAGTCATAATCCCTTTTAGTCTTCAGTACTTACTCTCATCTTTTATGTATTTCCTATGTATTTGATTAGTTAATTTATGAAGCAATCAAAACTTTATATTTTTAACTAATGTTGTAATACAATCGATTGGAATTACTTTACTTAAAAATAGTATAACTTCCGATTTTTTCTGCTCTGTAATTGAAGATAATTAAACTACAGCAAAACACAATAAATATTCTATGAATGACAGATTAGAACTTGTCGAAGATAGACTTGATGACCTAGAAAATCAGATCATAAAACTAACCCAAGAACAAAAAAAAGCTAGACAAGCTAACCGTCATAACTTGTCTAGAATAGCTACTGTAAATGTAATGGTTATCCCTATTATATTTGCTATCGTTATCCTGTTGGGACTAGATATTAACTATCAATCTGATAATAAAAAATTCAGTTATAACAGCAAGGAATTGGTTGAGGTAACATTACTTGTAATAACTACAGTTTCTGGTGGATATATCGCCAATATATATCGTAATGAACGCCCTAATGAGTGATGTTGAATTGAATCGTAAACAAGCATTATTAGCACTGATAGAACAAGC
>JASJDF010000345.1 GCA_030065715.1 Xenococcaceae cyanobacterium MO_188.B19
GGTACTTTAGTCATCGAATCTCAATTAAGTGTGGGACAATTGGTAGCGTTTCATAGCTTAAATCGCAATTTAATTTTATTAATTGCCTATGTAGTGAGTTGGGTAGAAGAATTTACTAGGGTTAGAACTGCTGCGGAACGTTTGACAGAGGTAATTAATACCACTCCCGAAACCGCAGCTAATAATCCCAAGCATTGGACAGAACTGTCAGCAGCAGGAGATATTGTTTGCACTAAGCTCAATTTCTATCATCCAGGGAATGAAAACCTATTCAATGACTTTTCTCTGACTATTCCTGGTGGTAAAGTTACTTCTATTATCGGGCGATCGGGTTGTGGTAAAAGTAGTTTAGCGAAATTAATAGCAGGATTGTATCTTCCTCAGTCTGGTAATATCCGTTATGGCAACTATAATCAACAAGATTTGGACTTAGAATGTTTGCGAACTCAGGTAGTGTTAGTACCCCAAGATGCTTACTTTTGGAGTCGCACCATTGTTGACAATTTCCGTTGGAGTGTTCCTTCTGCTAGTTTTGAAAACATAGTACAAGCTTGTCGCTTGGCTGAAGCTGATGATTTTATTAGCGAAATGCCTAATAAATATGACACTATTTTAGGGGAATTTGGGGCAAATATTTCTGGCGGACAAAGACAGAGATTAGCTTTAGCTAGAGCCATTGTGACTGATCCGCCTATTTTAGTCCTAGATGAATCTACTAGTGCCTTAGACCCGATGACAGAGGCTAAAGTGTTGGATCAAATTTTAGACCATCGCCAAGGCAAAACCACAATTATGATTTCCCATCGTCCCCCCGTAATTGTCAAATCTGATTGGATTATCTTGTTACAAGCAGGAAATCTATATTTAGAAGGTACTCCCCAAGAATTAAAAGAAATTCCTGGAGAGCATCAAGAATTTTTTCATTTTTAAATCACTCAAGTAATGAAAATTAATCCAGCGTATTCTTCTTTTATTGGCATGGATGAATTTATCAGTCTGCAATAAATGGCGAGAGTTTGAGAGAGTATTTTCAACAGGCAAGAAAGAAAAAAGGATATAAGAGAGATAATTTTTGGCAAAAAACGAGCAACTAGGTATTGGCAAGTAACCAATAGTAAAGAAACATTACTCTCGGTTGATAATTGAATTTAGTAGTCAAATAATTCTATTTTTATAAAATTTTTCAGAAAAAGTTATAGTTTTTCCCAAGAATTCAAAAAATCCCATTCTCCTTCTTCTTCTTCTTTATGGTCTTCCTCTTCTATTGTTACTTCTGTCTTGTCCTCAATATTGTTTGTTATATCTTCCCCTGACAGTAAACTTTTATATTCCCCAGAATCGATCCATTTGAGCAATTCGGCAGTCCGTAAAGTTGTCCACGGGTGCATTGGTTCCATGAAACTAAGCATTTTGGTGAATTTATCAAGGTTATCTAGATTATAGTTGCCAAAATCACGGGCTTGTGCTAGGAATTCTTCTACTACCATGCCGTTAATATATTTACCTGGTAAACCTGATAACTTAATTAAAGCACTAGTGGCAACATTAACATCTTGACAAGCAAGTAAGGCACAACGATCGCAAGTAAGTTTTGCCATCATTACCCATTGATATAATGCTAACTCAATGCCATTAGTTGCTAAACCCCCCAAACCCAAAGTCGAATTAGCGATTACCTTACCCAAACCAGGTAAAATTAAAGCTGTTTGATGATACAGTAAATGTCTGCTTTTGATATGTCCTAATTCATGACCAAAAACGTAGAGTAACTCTTCATGATTTAAAAGTTCCAATCCATCCATATTAATAATAATCATCGGCTTATTCGCACCAATGGTTAAAATTTTGATATAGCCAGTGCCATGTTTTAGATAAAGTTCAGGAACTTGAACATCAACAATCTTGCAAGCTTCTAATAATGCATCGTATAAGTCGGGAAAATTTCGCTCATTAACCTTCAAAGAAGTACCGCTAAACTTAAATCTAAGTAGACGATCAATACCATATTGATTAATTTTATTGAACATTAATGATACGCCAGGCATTTTTTCTAGAGAAATTAAAGCCTTCTGATCGAAAGGATGTTCATAAGTTTGAGGACTCAATCCCGTTAAAGTTTTACGCTGATTACTTGTTTGCACCATTAGTTTTTTATTATCAGAATTTAACTATGATACTAAATCTGAAAGCATAGCGAACTAGTATTGAATACAAAACAAGAAAATAAAATTAGGGGCTGTTCATCAACAGCCCCTAATAAACTTTATATTGCTAACTTTGAAACAATAGAGATAATAATTATTACCTGTATCTGATTTCTTATAATAAGTAATTCTGAGTGTTATCCTGAACTACTCTAGGATTAACCATGGCATTCAAAGAACTATTGTCAAGTCTGACATTCTCGAACACAGCAACACCATCCCAACCATTTTCAGTACGTTCCCAGAGATAAGAATTACCATCACAATTACCTAACCAGTAGTTATCAATTGAACCATGAAGTTGAAGAACATCTTCGTTAACATTGAAATCTTCAATAATTACACGGTCACTCCAACCTTGACTATTGTAGAATCCTTGTTCTCTATCACCTAGAACAAAAGTATCAGAACCCAAACCACCATTTAATCTATCCTGTTGGTCATATCCTGCATTAACACCGTCAGTACCATTTAAGATATCATCCCCAGCACCACCGAAGACGGTATCGTAACCAGCACCACCGAAGATAATATCATTGCCATCACCACCGTTGATTTTATCGTTACCGACAACAGTAGCATTTCCTAGCTTTTGGCTTAGATCATCTTGATAAACTTCTCTGACTTCAATATCGTCTAGTTGTCCACCATAGTAGTAGCTAGAACCTGTAGCCTTGAAGGTTAAACCAGTTAAATCACTATCACCAGCTTCTACGGTGTAGGTATAGGTTTTCCATTCATTCTTACCGCTACTGTAACAAGAACCATAGTTGCTACCTTGCTCGCTGACAATATCGAGTAATTCACCATTCCAATAAACTTCAATAGTATTGTTATAAGAAGAAGTTTGAGAATGTCCTCGATAATCAAAAGAGATTTGATATTGCTTACCAGTTTCAGTATCAATTTCTTGAGAAATACTACTTTGACCATAGCCTTCTAGTTCAATCCAAGTATTTCCATCAGTAGCAGAGTAAGAGGAATTATTGCTTCTAATATCGATACCAGAATTATTCTGAGTTGTCCAATCATTTAAAGTAGCGGAAGTATAGCAATGATTAGTTGTAACCGTATAATCTTCAAAGCTACCGTTAACTACTAGATTTTTGCCAAAACTATTGTTAGAGACGTAGTTATCACCGAAAATCACATCATGATCTGCTCCAGCATAGATAGTATCATTACCCGCCCCCCCCCGCGATCGTGTCATTTCCTTCGTAGCCGTAGATTAAATTGCTATTATTATCTCCTGCCAGAATATCACTATTGATTGTGCCAAATACGGAGTTATTATTTACGATAGTTGAGTTAATAGTCATAGTGTTTGTGCTTAATTAATATTATGTAATTTGTTGTAAAACCCTTTGTTTGTGGGCGTTAAATCTATTACTTACATGGTAATTATTAATAAAAAAAAGCCTAGGTTTTTTCCTGATTATTCATATTTTGTTTAAATAAAAAAACAGGCTTAAATTGTCAAAAAAAGCTTTAATTCTAGTCCAATCAAAGGTTCTAGCGATTAAAATTACAAAAATAAATTATGTTTTTAAAATAAAGATAACTGGTTTTAACTAACAAAAAAATAGTTGTATTATCTATTTTTTTGTTGATACTTGAATATACTTAGTGGTTTGTTTTGTATAGATAAAGTAAGGTCACTAATTAATATTTTTTTCTTAAAATAATATTTAAAATCGATTTAAATCAGTAAAATAGTCATAAATACTTATGCAATTTTACTGACAAAGCAATAAGCGGTTGGACAACACGGCGAGACCTTACGGTAGTCGCTGCGCGATTAGAGAAGCTCCCTAGCCGGGAGTTTCTCTCGCCGTCAAAATTAATTTCCTAGTTGAGATAAAGATATTATCTCTTTGTTGTTCCAATAAGCCAGCGGTTTGTCCTTCCCGTTTCGCTTCTTGGTAGATTTTCTTGGCTTCTTCTCACTTTTTAATATTGTGAGGATAGCTAGTCTTCGACGCTCTAGACTTCGTCGCGCTTTGCGTCCGAGTATGCTGGCGCAACGAGCAATCTGCACAAACAGGTGCTACGCGGACAGCCTGAAGGAATGGCGCTACGCGATCGCAATTAACAACTTTAGATTGAAAAAACATATCATATGGTTAAGGTGAAACTATTGAGGAAGTAAAAGAGAGTTTAAAATCTGCGATTCAATTAATTCTTGAAGAGCGTTTAGGAGATAGGAGACAAATATAAATCTGTCTATAATTTTTACAGCCTCAACAATAAATCGAACTATCCTAGAAAATGATCAATGTTAAATGAAATGGCTATGAGTTCCTCTGTTGACTATCGTTCTCTTCAATCTCTTCCTGAAATATGGTCGATCACAGCACAAAAGTTCAGTAAGATAGAAGCTTTGGTTGCTCCTCACATCAAACCACAAGTTAGTCTTACTTATCAGGAACTATCCCAAAAGATTCAACAGTTTGGAACAGGTTTACAAACCTTGGGAGTACAACTCCAAGATAAAATTGCTTTATTTGCTGATAATAGTTCTCGTTGGTTTATTGCCGATCAAGGTATTATGACCGCAGGTGGTGTAGATGTGGTACGTTCTTCGGCAGCGGAGAAACAAGAACTACTATATATCTATGAGGACAGTGATAGTAAAGCGTTAGTAGTAGAAGATAGCAAAACTCTAGAGAAACTAAGTCCCGAAATTAATAACTTACCCCTCAATTTTATTATCTTATTATCCGATGAAACAGTAGAAAGTAATTCTGAAACTAAAATTTATAATTTTTCTCAACTGTTAGAATTGGGTGCAAACGCTAATTTAAATCCTATTTCACCAGACATAAATAATTTAGCAACTCTAATTTACACTTCAGGAACAACAGGAAAACCCAAAGGGGTAATGTTGTCCCACCGCAACTTATTGCATCAGGTAAACCATCTTGATACTATCATTAAGTGTGAACCTGGCGATCGCTTTTTAAGTATTCTTCCCAGTTGGCACGCTTACGAAAGAAGTGCAGAATACTTCCTATTATCTCAAGGTTGTACCCTATATTATACAAATTTGCGATCGCTAAAATCCGATCTAAAAAAACATAGACCCCACTACATGGTGGGAGTCCCCCGTCTCTGGGAATCTCTCTACGAAGGAATACAAAAGCAGTTCCGAGAGCAACCAGCAAGTAAGCAAAAGCTCATTAACAACTTTTTTAATCTTTCCGAACAGTATATTAAAGCCAAGCGGATTGTCCAAGGATTTGATTTAGAGAGGTTAGAAGTTTCTGGTAAGGAAAAACTACTGGCAAATATTAAAGCTACTCTTCTTGCCCCTATTCATAGTTTAGGAGATAAAATTGTTTATCAAAAAGTAAGAGAAGCAGTAGGAAATGAAATCAAAAGCTTTATCAGTGGTGGAGGCTCTTTAGCCAAGCACCTTGATGACTTTTATGAAATTATCGGTATTCCTGTCTTAGTTGGTTATGGACTTACAGAAACTGCTCCTGTTACCAACGCTCGCAAATTAACTCGCAATTTCCGCCAAACTTCAGGACAACCCCTTCCCGAAACAGAAATCAAAATTGTCGATCCTACTACCAAGGAAACTTTACCCCCAGGAGAAACAGGATTAGTTTTAATCAGAGGTACTCAGGTGATGCAGGGTTATTACAAGAAGCCTGAAGCTACAGCCAAAGCTATTGACTCTGAAGGTTGGTTTGACAGTGGTGATCTTGGTTGGGTAACAAAAGACAATGATTTAGTATTAACAGGAAGAGCCAAAGATACGATAGTTTTGAGCAATGGGGAAAACATCGAACCTCAACCCATAGAAGATGCTTGCGCCAGAAGTTCCTACATCGATCAGATAATGTTAGTGGGACAGGATCAAAAATCCCTAGGAGCTTTAATTGTTCCCAATATAGAAACAGTGCAACAATGGATTGAAACTCAAAAACTAAATCTAACCCTACCTAGTGCTGATGCTGACTTAGAAACCATAGCTAACAGTGACTTCTACAGTAAACCCATACAAGATTTATTCCGTAAAGAACTGAACCGCGAAGTCCAAAATCGCCCAGGATATCGTCCAGATGACCG
>JASJDF010000346.1 GCA_030065715.1 Xenococcaceae cyanobacterium MO_188.B19
TAAAAAAATCATAACCACTGCACGGCGCTTGTGAATCAAAGCATAGAGCTTCCAAAACGGCAAAGTTATGCTTCCTATCACAGAATCTTGTGAGCATAAGGGTAAAAAAAAATACGGGCGTAACAGGAATCGAACCTGTAACCTACGGTTTAGAAGACCGTTGCTCTATCCGATTGAGCTATACGCCCTTGGTTGTAGTTATCAGTGGCTTCTTATCATATCAAATAAATCTTTAGTTGACAAACTTATTTCGCCAAAATCACATTAATCAATAATACCCAAGTGAACAATACCATCTCCTTGATTGACCAAAGGGTTTAAACTATAACCGATCGCGATACCATTGACCTTAGAACGAATTACAACTTTATTTTCGCCAAAAGCATCAGTAATAAATCCTAATTCTTGTTTTCTAGCGATTTTCTGACCGAGGTGAATTTCTAAATGTAAAATTCCTCCCCTAGAAGCCCTAATCCACTTACTTTTTTCGATTTTGATCGAATCAACTTCTGACTTTGCAAGAGGAAATTGATACATATTAAGATATTCCATAACTCTCAATATGCCTTGGACACCAGAATTAATAGCTGTGGCATCAAAACGCAAAGCTTCCCCTGATTCGTAAAGTAATACGGGAATGCCTTTTTTTGTTGCTGCTTGCCTTAGTGAGCCGTCTCTGGTGTTAGATTGAAGCATCACTGGTGGATTGAAAGCTTTGGCAAAATTATAAGTTTCTTCATCTTCTAAATTGGCACGGATTTGAGGCAAATTAGTACGATGAATGGCAGCAGTGTGTAAGTCGATTCCATGAGTACTCTGGTTAACAATTTCTCGCATAAACAAGTTGGCTAGACGAGAAGCTAAAGAACCTGTTTCTGAACCAGGAAAACTACGATTTAAGTCTCTGCGATCAGGGAGATAGCGAGACTGCTCAATAAAACCAAAAACATTAACAATGGGAACCGCAATTATAGTTCCTCTAAGTTTTTCTGGCTGGATTTTTTCTAATACTTGACGGATAATTTCTACTCCGTTTAGTTCATCACCGTGAATAGCTGCGCTAAGCCACAATTTGGCTCCTGGTTCGACTCCATTTACTACTTTTACAGGTAGAGATAATAGGGTTTGGGTAGGAAGCCGACTTACTGGAATATCAATCCGTCTGGAACACCCTGGAGGTATTATTTCTTGGGCAATTTCAATTCTATTTCCTGTCAATATTGTTTCCGCCTTTTTTTTAATACTTAATGAGATCACTGGTTTGCCCAGGCACCGCATTTTTATTGATGTAGTCAATGATTTTTACTGCTACATCAATTCCTGTCGCTTTTTCAATTCCTTCTAAACCTGGGGAAGAATTTACTTCTATAACTACTGGTTCATGATTGGAGCGCAATAGATCCACTCCTGCAACTCTTAAACCCATAGCCTTAGCTGCATGAATAGCGATACTTCTTTCTTCAGAAGTTAACTTAACTGACTTGGCTTTACCTCCACGATGCAAGTTAGAGCGAAATTCTCCTTTTGCTCCTTGACGTTTAATTGCTGCAATAACTTTCTCTCCGATCTTCTTTAACTAATTTAGAACAGTAGAAAACTGAATTTTGCCAAAGTGCTGGGTTTTTGCTTTGTTCACTTTCCCTTGAAATTGCTATAAATTTCTAAATATAACAGCAATTTCTTAACCGATAAAATAGAGGTGTAAACTCATAATTATTAGCTAATGGGGATACCAGTGATGAAAAGCCTCAACGAACATCGTACCAAAAGTTCCGAGACAAATACAGCAAGAATTGAATACGCAAAAGAAGAGGTAGAAAAAATCAACAGAGCCAGACAAGAATGTAAAAATGAGGCAACAAGTAAATATGTAAACGTGAACGGAAAAATATATCTTGTGACTTCTCATGGTGTTATGTCTTACGAGGGAACAGCAACAGTAGCTTATTCACAGTCCCAACAATATAAGGACATATCCCAACCTGATAAAGTACCTTCTTTTCTAGTCATTGGCTATGATAATCTTACTCATGGCAAAAATGCTATTTGCCGTCAAATAATTAGCGAACTTCAGATATTGGAGCTAAAAAACGTTGCAGTTTGTGCGATAGGGCAACTCAAACCAGAACTATCAACAAAGTTATCTAAAATAGATTATGCTGTTTTTGTCCATAGCTGTTGGATGAAAAAGTCAGAAGTGAAGGTTAGTAACCTTGATGCCTTTGGTCTTGAAACAGCAGGCTCATCAATTCCAGGCTGTGGTCATTTGTGGGATCCTCGTTCTTTACTAGCCCTAACCAACTCTGTTTATGGTCGTTATCCTGAATCCTGGCTAATCCAGGTTGCGGGGCAAAACTTTGAATCGAAGCACGATATCTCTACTTGGTCTATCCAAAATATTCAGAATGCTGTCGAGCAAATTGAATTTCTTATCCAAAAAACCTGGCAAATTGATGAAGAAAAAACAGGAACTATTAGCACCTGATTGACTTTGTTGAGTTAACGCGAATTCGGCAAATTTTGCTTTATTGGAAATTCTTCATGAAAGAGTAAGATTTATTAGATAAAGGAACATTGTTTATTTAAATAGTAAGGGATTTGCACTGACCATTATTATAAAGAAGACGATCGCATAATACTAAAGCGACCATTGCTTCTACCATGGGAACGGCTCTAGGTAATACACAAGGGTCATGTCTTCCTTTCGCTGCTAATACTGTTTCTTCCCCTTCCTTGGTAACAGTGCGCTGTTCTTTCCCCACAGTTGCTGTGGGTTTAAAGGCTACTCTGATGACGATATTTTCTCCATTGGAAATTCCCCCTTGTACCCCCCCAGAACGATTAGTTCTAGTGCGAGTTTCTCCTGTTTCATCTATATAAAATTCATCATTGTGTTCACTTCCTGTCATGGTTGTACCAGCAAAACCCGAACCAATTTCAAAACCTTTAGTTGCAGGAAGAGACATTACACCTTTAGCTAGTTCTGCTTCTAATTTGTCAAAAACAGGGTCGCCTAAACCTCTGGGAACATTTCTGGCTACACATTCTACAACTCCTCCCAAAGAATCCTTTTCTTTGCGAATAGCATCGATTAAGTCGATCATTCTTTCGGCGCATTCGCTGTCAGGACAACGGACAATATTGCTTTCTACCTGCTCTAAAGTAACGGTGTTATTATCAACTACAGCTTCTAAGTCTTTGATGCGCTTGACGTAAGCGACAATTTCTACTCCTGCTACTTGCTTGAGAATTTTTTTTGCGATCGCCCCTGCTGCCACTCTCCCAATAGTTTCCCGTGCTGAAGAGCGTCCCCCACCCTTCCAATTGCGAATACCATACTTAGCATCATAGGTAGCATCCGCATGGGAAGGACGATATTTTACTGCCATTTCGTTATAATCTTGCGATCGCGCATCTTTATTTCTGACTAAAATCGCAATGGGTGTTCCCAATGTTTTCCCTTCAAATACCCCTGAAATTATTTCGCAAGTATCGGTTTCTTTACGAGGAGTAGTAATTTTGCTCTGTCCTGGTCTTCTCCGATCTAAGTCGATTTGAATTTCCGATTCACTAATTTCTAGCTGTGGGGGACAACCATCAATTACCACTCCCACTCCTCCGCCGTGAGATTCACCAAAAGTTGTAACTCGAAATAGATGTCCAAATGTATTGCCCATAATGCCTAGTTGAGAATAATCAAGCTTAAGTATTATATCTGTCTTTGTATTCCGCAAAAGCAAATCTCAAAAAAGCCGAAAAATAATTAAATCTGGTTCTAGGGAAATTTGATTTAAAATTTTTACTGTTATTTTAACGCTCTTAAAGCTCTTTTTGCTGCGGAACGGACTTCTCTATTTTTATCTTCTAATGCTTTTTCTACTGCTGGTATGATCCAATATTCTTCATCGTATAAATCGCCATATTCTGACTGTTCCAAAAAAAACTCTAAAACGCCTAAACGAACTAATTTATTTTTGTCTGTTAATGCTTGAGTGAATAGGGTAGCATTATCACTAGTCACTGCATAGGACAATGCACAACGTACAGCCCTCCTATGTACGCGATCGTCGCTATCAGCAAAAAGTGGAATTACCTCTGGTGCTATATTAGTAACTAAATCTGATATGTCCCATAAAAGATAATTAGCGCATTCTCCCACAGTCAGACCACCAGTATCCATACTATGGTCGTTTTCATCCACAAGCTCATCGTCCCCCGTTACTGTAATTTCAATCAAAGTTTTAACGATAGTAACAGGACAAACTCGTTCAAATTTTCGGTCTAACGCCACAAGTGCTTCTGCTGCTGAAACTGCTACATAACCATCTCGATCGCTTAATGCTGCGGTCAAAATTGGAATTACTTTTTCATAGCTTGGGTCTTTGGCTAAGGTTTTTTGCTTATTGTGAATACTAAGACCGAGCTTTGGTATGGCTTCTCTGCGAACTTCTCGATCTTCGCTCTTTAAAGCAGTTTTTAAAGTATTTAATTCAGTTTTATTCATAGCCAATCTAAAAGTTGAATATTTAAATTATGCAATAATCGTTGTTCATTAAAACCGCAACAAACAGTAAGCTTTATAGATAGTGTTTGCAGCCAAAATATCTATGACTACGATTAACAACAACTATCTAAAACTTAAAGCAGGATATCTCTTTCCTGAAATTGCCAGAAGAGTTAAAACCTATGTAGAAGCTAATCCCGATGCACCGATTATTAAGCTAGGGATTGGGGATGTTACCGAACCCTTACCTGAAGCTTGTCGCACTGCCATGATTAAAGCGGTTGAAGACATGGGCGATCGCGCTTCTTTTAAAGGTTATGGTCCCGAACAAGGCTATCTTTGGTTGAGAGAGAAAATTGCTACTCAAGATTTCCAAGCTAGAGGCTGTGATATTGATGCTTCTGAAATCTTTATCTCTGATGGTTCCAAGTGCGACTGTGGGAATATTTTAGATATTTTTGGTAAAGATAATACCATTGCCGTTACCGATCCTGTTTATCCAGTTTATGTTGATACTAACGTCATGGCGGGACATACAGGAGAAGCTAAAGATAATGGAGAATATGAAGGTTTAGTTTATCTTCCCATCAATGCTGAAAATAACTTTACAGCTCAAATTCCCGATCACAAAGTTGATTTAATATATCTCTGTTTTCCCAACAATCCTACAGGTGCGACTGCTACCAAAGAACATTTAAAAGCCTGGGTTGATTATGCTCAAGCCCATAACTCAATTATTTTGTTCGATGCAGCTTACGAAGCTTTTATTACAGATTCCACTATTCCCCATTCTATCTATGAAATAGAAGGAGCCAGGGATTGCGCGATCGAATTTCGCTCTTTTTCTAAAAATGCAGGGTTTACAGGAACTCGTTGTGCATTAACGGTTGTACCAAAAACTCTCACCGCCAAGGCTGCCGATGGTTCAGATGTAGAATTGTGGAAATTATGGAATCGTCGGCAGTCTACCAAGTTTAATGGTGTATCCTACATCATCCAAAGAGGTGCAGAAGCAGTTTATTCTGAAGCTGGACAAGCTCAAACTAAAGCTTTAGTAAGTTTTTATCTGGAAAATGCCAAAATTATTTGTCAAGAATTAACCAGTGCAGGATTGCAGGTATATGGAGGAGTTAATGCACCTTATGTATGGGTTAAAACTCCTAATGGCTTATCCAGTTGGGAATTCTTCGATAAACTACTCTACAACACTAACGTAGTAGGAACTCCTGGTTCTGGTTTTGGTGCTGCAGGAGAAGGCTATTTCCGTATTTCTGCTTTTAACAGCAGAGAAAATGTTAATGAAGCGATGAAACGCATCAGAGAAAAGTTTGACTAAATGCCTAAATAATTTAGTTTCTGATTTGCTTTCTCAGATTAAGCAGAACTAAGGGTAATTCATAAGTTACCCCTAGTTTAGTCTCAGCCTATACTTAGTTGGGGCTTAAAAATAGGATTTCGTCTCAGTAGTCCAGTTAAGACATTAAATAAGCACAGCTAATCTGAGACATAAGATTATTTTTGTTACATTTGTTAATAATTGTTTTAATATAGATTCATATCATTCAAACATACATTATTCGAACCGCAATCATACAAAATATGACTACAACCTTACAGCAAAGCCAAAGCGCCAGCTCTTGGGAGAAGTTCTGTCAGTGGATCACTAGCACTAACAACCGCATCTATGTAGGTTGGTTCGGTGTATTAATGATCCCTACACTTCTTGCAGCAACTACTTGCTTCATCATCGCATTCGTAGCAGCACCT
>JASJDF010000347.1 GCA_030065715.1 Xenococcaceae cyanobacterium MO_188.B19
GACAAACTGCCCTGAATGTAGCTGTATCTTTAGCAAAGAATGGAGTATTAGAAAAATATAATGTAGAACTAATTGGGGCAAAATTACCCGCTATTGAAAAGGCAGAAGATCGTTTATTGTTTAAAGAAGCAATGGCAAAGATTGGGGTTCCTGTCTGTCCTTCAGGAATTGCCAATAATATGGAGGAAGCTAAAGCTATCGCTGCTGAAATCGGCAGCTATCCTTTGATTATTCGTCCTGCATTTACCCTTGGTGGTACTGGTGGAGGCATTGCTTACAACCAAGAAGAATATGAATATATTGCCCAATCTGGGATTGATGCTTCTCCAGTAAGCCAGATTCTAGTAGAAAAATCTTTACTAGGTTGGAAAGAATATGAATTAGAGGTAATGCGAGATTTAGCGGATAACGTAGTAATTATCTGTTCTATTGAAAATGTTGACCCGATGGGGGTACATACGGGAGATTCAATTACGGTTGCGCCATCCCAAACTTTGACAGATAAAGAGTATCAACGCCTTAGGGACTATTCTTTAGCCATTATCCGCGAGATTGGAGTAGAGACAGGAGGTTCTAATATCCAGTTCGCCGTTAATCCAGTTAATGGGGATGTAATTGTGATTGAGATGAATCCCCGTGTCTCTCGTTCTTCTGCTTTAGCTTCTAAAGCTACAGGATTCCCCATTGCTAAGTTCGCTGCTAAATTAGCGGTGGGATATACCCTGGATGAGATTCCTAACGATATTACGAAAAAAACCCCTGCATCTTTTGAACCAACAATTGACTATGTAGTTACCAAAATTCCTCGTTTTGCTTTTGAAAAGTTCCCTGGTACTGAACCCATTCTAACTACCCAGATGAAATCTGTAGGGGAAGCTATGGCTATTGGTCGGACTTTTTGTGAGTCTTTTCAAAAAGCTTTGCGTTCTTTAGAAACAGGAAGATTTGGTTTTGGTTGCGATAAGAAAGAGACTTTACCCACTATTCCCCAAGTTCGTTCTCATTTGCGAACTCCTAATCCCGAAAGGATGTTTAGTGTTTATCATGGCTTGAAACTAGGCATGAGTCCAGAAGAAATCCACGAACTAACAGCTATTGATATGTGGTTCTTGGATAAGTTTCAGGAAATACTAGAAACCGAAAGAATTTTAAAGCGAAAATCTTTACGGGAAATCTCTACAGAAGAGCTACGGGAAGTAAAACAAAAAGGTTTCAGCGATCGCCAAATTGCTTTCGCGACTAAAACCACAGAAGACGAAGTCAGAGAATATCGCAAATCTTTAGGTATTATACCTGTCTATAAACTAGTAGATACTTGCGCTGCGGAATTTGAATCCTCTACGCCCTACTACTACTCCACCTATGAAGAAGGGGAGACAGAAATTAACCCCTCAGATAATCAGAAAGTAATGATTTTGGGGGGAGGACCCAACCGTATTGGACAAGGGATTGAATTTGATTACTGCTGCTGTCATGCTGCATTTTCCCTCTCCGATGCGGGATATGAAACCATTATGGTCAACTCTAATCCCGAAACTGTATCTACCGACTATGATACCAGCGATCGCCTGTACTTTGAACCTTTAACTAAAGAAGATGTCTTAAACATCATTGAAGCGGAAAACCCCGAAGGTATTATCGTACAATTCGGTGGTCAAACACCTCTCAAATTAGCTGTACCGTTACAGGAATACCTCTCCCCCGACCCCTCCAATATAAAAAATAATCTTCCTCTTTCTTCTCCCCTTATAGGGGAGACTGAGAGGGGTGAGGGGAGCAAGACAAAAATTTGGGGAACATCTCCCGATTCCATTGATATTGCCGAAGATAGAGAAAGATTTGAACATATATTGCGAGAATTAGATATCTTACAACCTCCCAACGGTATAGCTCGCAGTTACGAAGAATCATTAAAAATTGCTAACCGTGTCAACTACCCTGTAGTCGTGCGTCCTTCCTATGTGTTGGGAGGTAGGGCAATGGAAATCGTCTATTCCGATGAAGACCTTAAACGCTACATGACCTATGCCGTACAAGTAGAGCCAGACCATCCCATCTTAATTGATAAATTCCTCGAAAACGCGATCGAAGTTGATGTTGATGCCTTGTGCGATAGTACGGGAAAAGTGGTAATCGGAGGCATTATGGAACATATCGAACAGGCTGGTATTCATTCTGGTGACTCCGCTTGTTCTATTCCCTTCCAATCCCTTCCTAATACTGCCATCGAAACGATCCGCACTTGGACAGAAAAACTCGCCACAGCTCTAAAAGTAGTGGGTTTAATGAATATCCAATATGCAGTACAAGGAGAACAAGTATATATCCTAGAAGCTAATCCCCGTGCTTCCCGTACTGTTCCCTATGTCTCCAAAGCCACAGGTGTCCCCCTAGCCAAAATTGCATCTTTGCTAATGTCAGGAGCAACCCTAAAATCATTGGGAATCACCCAAGAAGCTGTACCCAAACATATTGCGGTTAAAGAAGCTGTATTACCCTTTAATAAATTTCCTGGTAGTGACACTTTGTTGGGTCCCGAAATGCGCTCTACAGGGGAAGTAATGGGTATAGACTTAGACTTTGGTAAAGCTTTTGCCAAAGCAGAAATTGCAGCAGGAGTTGACTTATCCTTAGAAGGAACAGTATTTGTCTCGATGAACGAAAGAGACAAACAGTTAGCTGTACCAGTAGTGAAGGAATTTATCGATCTGGGCTTCAAAATTGTGGCAACATCGGGAACTAAAAAAGCATTAGAAGACAATGGTATAGAAGATGTAGAATTGGTTTTAAAAATCCATGAAGGTCGTCCTCATGTCATTGATTGGATTAAAAATAAACAAATTCAACTTATTATCAACACTCCCACAGGAGAAGAATCTCAAACTGACGCGCGATTAATTCGTAGAATGGCACTAGATTATAAGTTACCCATTCTGACTACTATTGCAGGAGCAAAAGCTACTGTAGCAGCTATTCGTTCTTTACGTTCTGAGCCTTTAGGAGTTAAAGCTTTACAAGATTATATAAGTTAGGATTTGGGAAAAATTTTCTAGGATTATATATCCCTCCCATTTAATAAAAAATGCACCCAAGTTTTTATTCTGTCTTACTTGGGTGCTAATATTTTCTACTTGCTGCTGTTGAAGAGTCAAATGTAATTAATTATTTAGAAAAAGACACGATTACGCCATTTATTCAGACGTGCTTCTCCAAGAGATGCCAAACTCTTAGCTTGAGCAATTTGTTGTTTGAGAGCAGTAATACGCTCTTGTGGTGATTTGGAACTTTTAGCCTGAGCCCAAGAGGGTGAAGTACTGGAAGATGAAGGAGTTTCATTAATATCGGTATAATAAGGCTGCCATTTGCTAATCCCAGCAGCACCAATAGTACCAAAGGATTGTAGTTGTGCTAGTTGAGCTTCTAAATCAGCAATTTCTTGTTCTAGTTGCTTACTATCTTCCTCTGGTTTCATGTAAGGGACAAATCCTGCTAAAGCAGGCGCGAACTGAGGTTTTGGTTTGACAGCTTGTTTAATCAGTTCATTAGTGTCGGAAATGGTAACATATCCGTTGGGATTGTTGTAGATAAGGGGAGCAACCAATCTGGGTGAATTACCAGAAACTCCTGCTTTATCACTGGTAGAGACACTTTCAAGCATCTTGAACATATTGGTGTAGCCCAATAATCTCTTACCAGTTTGAGTCTTGTAACCGCGGTAGTAAGGGACTATATTCTCACCAAAAGCATTTTGATACTCGTCGCTATCGATGTAGGTATCTATATCTGCTTCATAACCCTGACTATCCAGAATTTGACTATGATAGAGAGTCTCTTGATAATCATCAGGTGCACGTCCCAGAAGATGTTTAAAGTTTAATTCATGAGCACGATAGCGAGGGCAATTATCAATAAATCTCGATTTATATAATTCTGATTTAGCTACCCAACGAACAAATTCTCTGACACTAATTTCACCCCGTTTCAATTGAGATTCAGCAACGGTTAAGCGTTCGCTCTCCATAATATGGGCATTACCCAAAACTTGCTTATATACTGCCTTAATTACGATTTCTGCTTCAGTTTCCGAACCACCAGAGATAAATTCTAGAGGATTAATATCTTCAAAAGCATTGTATTGATTTTGCCAAATAATACTTCTAGGGTCGATTGCTGGTTCTTCTTTTGATTTGGGTTTAATTATTGGAACAATTGGTTGATAAGTTTTGAGATTGAGTGTCTTCGATATTAGTTTGTTGACATCGGTTTTTTTCCAGTCAACAGGAACAGTAGAAAGAGGAATAATCCGACTGGCATGATTGCTAATTAAAGCTTTTTGCAAACGCGGTTTAGTTCCGATGAAAGTAGAGCGATCGCTACTACAAGAACCTCTTAATAAATTAAATATATGAGTGAATCCACTAACATTTTTCCCTGTTTGGGTTTTATAGCCTTGATAATGGGGAACAATATTTTCGCCAAATTTTTCCCCATATTCTTCGCTATCAATATAGGAGTCAATATCAGCTTCATATCCTTCTTGATGCAAAATATTACTGTGTTCGACTACTTCTTCATAACTATGAGGTGCGCGACCTAATAGATGTTTAAAGTTGAGTTCAATAGCTCTTAAAGTGGTGTAATTGTCGAAAAATAAAGCGCGATAAAGATCAGATTTAGCAAGATGTCGGACAAATTCACGAACTGTAAGCTCACCATTAATCAATTGAGATTCAGCAACGGTTAAGCGTTCGCTCTCCATGATATGAGCATTACCCAATACTTGACGGTAAATAGCACGAATCACTAATTCTACCTCCGCTGAAGATGCATGAGGAAATAGCACTACTGGCTGGCTATCTTCGTATAAGCCGACTCCTAATTCAGATGCTTTGGTAAGAACAGGATTAATAAAAGTATTATTCATGTGTTTGTTGTGGAATTAAATTAATAATTTTTTCGGGCTAAGGTTTTAAACCGATAGCCATAATGTCGGGAATTCAAAGATTTCAAGTTCAAAAGTTGTGCTTACTCGATTAAAGTTGAATCACTCTCCAGATACCCAAGACAATAATTACCACTAGAGTTGAGAAGAGTAATCCTCCAACTAAACCGATAACTGCTCCAGTTAAACGGATAGGAACGGCAGCATAAGATTCTTGCCAATCCCAAGCTTCTTGTGGAATTCTTATATCTGAAAGTTATTGATTCAGAGACAATATGCCTACCATAAGCCTTTCCTGGACAGCTATTTAGTGTAAATTTACGAAAAGTTACTTCAAGCAAATTTAACATATTGCTTAAAACTATTGTACTTAAGACTTGAATCAAACGTCGGCAGAAGTCTCTTGGCTTTGATTGTAAAGCTGTTTAATCTGAAAGTAGACTATAAAAGGAATTGGTGATTGGTCTATCAAGACATAATTTACCCTTTCGGAGATTAAAAATTCTCATTAAGATTTACAAAACTTGATGATATCGGCTCTGGCAGCATTGTATAAATGAACGTATCGAGGTGTAACGAAACATCAATTTATTAAAATTTGATTGAGATACTAACCTTGATATTAGCCCCCCTTAATAAAAAAATAATCTGGGCATAACTTGCTGTAACTAGATACAGCAAGAACTGACCCTAAACATTCCTAGGTGATATTCGTTGAGTAATCGACCTCGACAGTTAGCGTAGGGAAGTAAAAAAACAATACATAAAGTTTTTTTGCTTCATTGCGTTAGCTAGAGACAAGAAGAAAAATGCTATATCCAAGAGGGTGGAATTTAATCGTGACAAGCAGAAGCAAATAGATAAGTTCTTATTCAAGAATAATCCTATGACTATTGCTTGGCAGTTTGTGTATCAAGACACAATTTTGGCAAGAAAATTTTATTGGGAGATTTTTTAATGACTTTTGGACCAGCATCGGAGCTTGGTGTCGGTTTATTCGAGGACACCGCTCCTTTTGAATACGTACCAGGTCGTTCCGAAGAAGAAGTAGAAAGCATCATTCGTGCTGTATATCGGCAGGTTTTGGGCAACGCTTACATCATGGAAAGTGAGAGAGCAACCGTTCCCGAATCTCAGTTTAAGAGAGGTGAATTAAGCGTTAGAGAATTTGTTCGTGCGATCGCGAAATCTGATGCCTATATTTCTCGTTTCTTTGAAACTAGCCCTCGTTATCGTTTTATTGAGCTAAACTTCAAGCACCTATTAGGACGCGCTCCTAATGGTTTTGATGAAATGAAAGCTCACAGTGC
>JASJDF010000348.1 GCA_030065715.1 Xenococcaceae cyanobacterium MO_188.B19
GTTAATTAATTTATTATTTCAGGAAATACCAAAAGCTTTGAATATAGAGCAAGTTGATAATTTTAATTTGACTAGTGCTGAACTCAAATATATTAAGGATATTGTTCAGATTCTAATAGAAGAATATTATTCTACTTGGTTAACACAAAAAATCAAGCTAAGTTACTTAAATAAATATATTAAAAATCACCAAGAAGTATCAGGAATATTGAATTCTGAAGTTACAAGTTTAAGTGAAGAAATCAGCAGTTATTTAGCTGAGAAAAATCAGTTAGTTATCGAGAGTAAAATTAATCAATATCTAGGAGAAGATAAATATTATTTTTGGCAATTTAATTTTAAGCAATTAATCGCCGATATTAGTGAGGAGCGATTGCTTAACCTTGCTACTTTACAACCCAATACAGAAGAGTTAGCTAAATTAGTAGCTACGATCATAGAATTGCAATTATTAATCACAATTGAAAATTATCAAAACATGGCTCAATGTTTAAGGTTAAAAATTTCAGAATGGCATAAACACAGTTATTAGTTAATAAGTTTACTAAAAAGATGAAGCTCAATATAGAACAATTACAATCCTCATTTCCAGAAAATATTTGGTTGAATTTACCTGCTATAAATACTGTAGAAAATATATCAAAAAATATGGTTTTTACTAATAGTACTGCTTATAATAATGCCCAAATCAATGATTTATGTCTGACAGTTGTTCTAGACTGGATAAAAAATAATCTCGGTTTAGATAAGAGTGAAGTAAAATTACGCCAAGTAGAAGATATTGCTAGTATTTGGGATGCCATAACTGGCAGTAACATTACTATAGGTAAAACTAAAATTATTTTGATACCTACTGAAATACTAGATACAGAAGAATTTGTTGTTCCTCAAGAATGGATTGATATTCCTAATCTAGTAGGTAGTTATTATTTACCGATACAAGTTGACTGGGATAATCAATTAATCAGAATTTGGGGTTATGCCAGTCATAATATCTTTAAAAATAAGGCTGAATACGATCCAATTTATCGTACTTATTCCTTAGCTAGAGACTATATTATTTCAGATCTAGAAACACTTTGGTTAGCTATTGAATTAGGTTTGCAAGAAATAGCGGATATTCCCAGCATAATGGATTTATCTACTGGTAAAGTGGAACAAGTTCTAGAGAAAGTAAGTAACCCATCTCCTTATTCTCCTCGTTTGGAATTAAGTTTTACAGAATGGAGTGGTTTATTTGGGAATCCTAGTTTACGTCAAGAGTTATATCAGAAGAGATTAGCCTCGGCTGTTGATACTAACTCTCTAGTTTCTGTTGCTAACAGTAAAATAAATACTACCAATATTTATGAGCAAAAAGCCATTAAAACAAAGATCGTTGATTTAACTAAATGGTTAAGCGATCAATTCACTGAATCAATTGAGTTAGGTTGGCAGACTCTGGATAGTTTTATATTTAATACAGAAATTAATTTAGCTTATAGAAATAATTTTTCATCAGGAAGCAATAGAGATAATAGCATTCAAAGAGGAAAATTAATCAAATTACAAATGCAAGTGGATACTGCTGAATTTATTTTACTAGTAGCAGTAACTCCCGAAGCAGAAGATGAAGTAAAAGTTTTAATTCAATTACATCCTAATTCCGATCACAAATTTTTACCGTCTGGTGTAACTATGAGTTTATTTTCAGAAGGCAATACTATTGGTAACCCCATTATTAGTCAAGGAGATGATATATATTTACAAAGCTTACCTTTGCATTGTTCTCGTAATACAGATTTTAAAGTAAAAATTTCTTTCAGAAAGGCATCTTTAATTGAAGAATTTACTATAACTTAAAAATAGACTTATGGTTGATTATGTCAATTTACAAAATATCTGAAACCAAAAAATCTTGTAAGGGCGAACTGCGGTTCGCCCCCAATACTATTAGGTTAAAAAAGTTATCTGTTGAGAAAGGAAGAGAGAGAAGACAAGGAAAAGAGGGGAGTTTTTTCTATCACTTTTTCCCATACTTCCCACACCTCCCACACTTCCCACACTCCCTAATTTCATTAAGTTTTTAAGCTTATCCGAACAGTATTGGTTTCGCCTCTACATAATATTTGTCTTACTTAAAAACTTAAATTTTAACTATTATTAATTGCTTAACTTCCACAATGAAAAAAATAGAAATAAATTTAGGGAAAGGTAATATTAAACATGGATTTCCTTCAGTTTTAATTGCTGTCTTTGATAATTATGGTCGTAAAATTGCCCAAAAATCTGGCATTTCTCTATCCGAACATAATGAACTTGCTAATGCTTTTCGGGATTTTGAATTTCTTTATGAACATTTTGGAGATTTGAGCCAGCGAGGAATTAAAATAATCGGAACTGGAGTAACTAATGTTTCTGAATCAAATTTTCTTGAAGTCTGTAAGAATATAGAAATTTACTTAAATCAATGGTTATTACCTATCGAAAAAGAATTACCTTTCTATATTTGCGATCGCAAAAAAGAAGTTATAATTTTAATTATTACAGATGACGATCTTACTAGACGCTTACCCTGGAATTTATGGCAATTATTTGATAACTATCCTCATATAGAAACGGCTATAAGTTTAACTCAATTCGAGTATAAATCTGAATCTCGTACTCCTGAAGAAAAAGTGCACATTCTTTCTATATTGGGGAATTGTAATGATATAAACTTAGAACCAGATCGGCAAACTTTAGCAGTATTACCTAATAGCTACATAGAATGGTTAATTGAACCAACAAGAGAGAAACTAAATGAAATACTTTGGCATAAAAGAGGTTGGGATATTTTATTTTTTGCAGGACATAGTTATAGCTTAAAAGAGACAAGCTCACAAAAAGAACAAGCTGTAATCCAATTAAACCCAGAAGATCAACTCAATATAAAAGACTTAAAACATGGTTTAAAAACAGCAATTGACAATGGATTACAACTAGCTATTTTTAACTCCTGTGATGGTTCTGGGTTAGCCAAATCTCTACAAAATCTCAATATTCCCCAAGTCATAGTAATGCGCCAACCAATTCCTGATTTCGTCGCCCAGGAATTTCTCAAAAAGTTTCTCACAGAATTTGCTGCGGGAGAATCTATGTATATAGCTGAACGCAAAGCCAGAGAACAATTACAAGGAATTGAGAAAAATTACCCTTGTGCTAGTTGGCTACCAGCAATTTTCCAAAATCCTGCGGTTGTTCCTCTTACTTGGAAACAATTATCCCAATCTTCTTCCCCCTTAGAATTACCCCTTCCCACAGCTTCAAAAATTCCTAACTCTATATCTTTATTAAGTTCTACTATTGCAACTGCTATAGCTACTATATCCATCATTACCCTACGTTCTTTGGGCTTATTTCAAGGCTTAGAATTGCAGCTATACGATCATTTAATGAGGATACGTCCTGATGAAGTCATCGATCCTTATATTACTATTGTTGCTGCTACCGAAAAAGATGTAGAAGAATATGGTGGTTATCCTTTACCCGATGTTACCATAGCTCGCGCGATCGCAAAAATTCAAACTTATCAACCTGAGTTTATTGGATTAGATATTTTCCGAGATCGTCCTCAACAACCAGGAAATCAAGAGTTAAGACAAATTTTAGAAAATGATCAAATTATTGCTATTTGCAGTTTAACAGGATTTAATGACCCTAATCGACCAGGTATTGCACCACCTCCCAATCTAGAAGATTATCGCATCGGCTTCAGTGAAATGGCTTTAGATTCGGATAATGTTGTGCGCCGTCATTTATTATCAAGTCAGCCAATGGCGGGAGATGTTTGTCAGACAGAAATGTCATTAAGCACCAGGTTGGCTCTTTATTATTTAGATCGACAAAATATTCAACCAGAGATAGTGAATCAAGATATACAAATTGATCGGGTGAGATTAAAGAGTTTACCCAAACAAATTGGTGGATATCAAAAACTGAATGATTATGGTTTCCAAATAATGCTTAACTATCGTTCAGGAAGTAAACCTTTTGAAGTTATAAGTCTGGATGAATTATTTACTAACAATATTGAACACAATTCAATGCCAGGAAACATTGTTTTAATCGGGATGGATGCACCAATTTCCACTCCAGACTACCACCAGACACCCCAAGGAAAATTACCTGGAGTAATGATTCATGCTCACAAGACTAGTCAACTTATCAATGCTGTTTTAAAACAACGACCTCTGATTAAAACTTTATCACCTGGGCAAGAAAATATTTTGATTGGCTTAGGTTCAATATTAAGTGGATCAATTATCTGGCGTTTCTCTAAGTTTTTAAAATTTAGCATCATAATCTTGGCAGTTAGTTTGATTTTTTATACTGTTAGTTATTTCGCTTTAGTTCAAGGTTTATGGTTGCCCATACTACCTATGATTCTTAGTTTATTAATACCTATATTAATTGTTTATATCTACTCTTTACAACCTTTGCAAAAAGTAATTAAAAATCGTCAACCATAAAAAAATAATATTATTGACTAAATTAAAATGAGACTAAAAAATAATGTTGTTTTACTTCTTATATTATCCCTAATACTATGGGTTTACCCTTTAATTTCAAAAGCACATATAAAACTATTTAAATCTAATTTTTTATTAACTTTCTCAAAAAACAATACACAAAAAACAACCTCTAATACCAATCGATCTAATGTTAGCGAACAAGTAAAAAAATTTCGTTTTCCGCCTTTAGGTTCTTCTCGAAGAGTAACCACAGGTGCTACTCGTACTGATACCAATATTTTAAAAATTTTAGTACCATCAATAACTCAAGAAGAAAATAGTCAATCAGAATTTAATATTTATTCCACCTATTCTGAATACCCAACATTCGTAATATATTTTAAAAATCCTCAAACTATTCCTAAAGATACAACAATTAAATTTACTCTTCACAATTCAGATAATAGCAAAATTAATCAAACTTACTTTCAAGTTAAAAATTCTGGAATTTATTTATTTTCATTGCCTAATAATCAATCTGCACTAAAGACAAATATCAATTATAGTTGGCAATTTTCCCTGGTTTATGGTGCTCGTAATCAATATACTTTGCTGTCAGATCAAGGCTCAATCCAAAGACAATCTATACCAGTAGAAATCAAGCAACAATTATCAGGAATTTCTGACATAGAAAAATTAATAATATATGGTAAAAATCAAATATGGTATGATACCGTTAGTTATTTGACCAATCTTTATTGTCTTGATAATAATACACATAAAGAAAGTTGGCTTAATTTATTAAATAGCACTGATCTTAATTTATATATCATAGCAATTCAAGATGTATTGAGTTGCCATGATATCACTTTTTTGGCAGATATATAGATGTTTTCTTAGAAAATATTTGCTTTGTTGGGCAAACTGCTGTATTATTATTGAACCAGTTATAAAATATTTTTTAAAGTTCAGATTCTTTTAATATCGAGTTGGTAGATTTGTCGATAAGATGAACATTTATTTATAACAAAAACTTCTAACTTTTTAATGAATTTTAATTCAACGAAGATTATTCAAATCTTATTACTAGGATTATTTGGTACAGTTTTTAATACGCAAAAAAGTTTAGCTCAAACCCAAATCCATTATCTTGATTTATCAAATTATTTAATTACACAAAAACTACAATTACTAGCAGACACTTCAGATACTAATAATCTTACTGTTGAAATAAAAGAAATTAATTTTGTAGGTAATACAGCTTTTACTCAGCAGCAATTAACTCAAACTATTACTCATTTTATTGGTAGAAAAATTAGTTTTGAAGAATTATTAGAAATAGAAACAATCCTAAATAAACTCTACTCTGATGCTGGATATATTAATTCTGGTGCTGTGATCCCCACAGGACAAATAATAAAAGATGGAATTGTCACAATTCAAATTATTGAAGGGACTATTGCCAAAATTGAAATAACTGGGAACAAAAAATTAAATAGTAACTATATTCGTAATCGTATAGCTTTGGGGATAGAAAAACCTTTTAATCTCAATCAATTATTAGAATCTCTCAAATTATTGCAACTAGATCCTTTAAATGAAAATATTTCTGTTGAATTATCTGAAGGTGTATTAAGAGAAGCTAGTATTTTACAAGTCACGGTTACGGAAGCCGATAGTTTTCAGCTTACAGCGATCGCAAATAATG
>JASJDF010000349.1 GCA_030065715.1 Xenococcaceae cyanobacterium MO_188.B19
TAGTGAGCAATGATTTATAATCGTTATTACTTATTTTTGTTTAGTTACTATTAACTAATAACAAACATCTTTTAAAATTTTGTGATAATTTTCGCGTCGGTTTTCCATTGGAATGACACAATCTAACCTCTCAATCCCCCTAATCTCTCAAGAAAACAAGTTTATTCTAGAAAGTAAAGAACTAGATAAATTTTGGGATAACCAGCCTCTAGAATTTGTAGTGACAGAAGAGACTAAAGTTATTAGTTTTATTCACAAAATTCCTGTTATCGATCCCTTGGCTTTCTTAAATAAAATTGCTCATTCCAATACCCTCCATTTCTATTGGGAGAATCCTGGTAAGCAAGAAGCAATTGCAGCTTATGGGGTGACGAGAAAACTGATTATAGAATCAGCTTCTAGATTTGATCAGGCAAAACAATTTATCGAAAGTTGTTTTAAACAAACTAAGATTGAAGGTGAATCTAACTTATCTGGAAATAATCCTTATTTGTTTTGTAGTTTTAGCTTTTTCCCTAATAGTGAAAATGACAATACTTTCCCTGGAGCAACTATTTTTTTGCCACGATTTCAAGTTGTAAAAAAACATAAAAATTGCTTTTTTATTATTAATTACCCTGTAGCATCTTCCCAGGAAAGAAACGCAATAATTTCCCAGCTGCAACGAAAAGCTGACAGTATTGATTGGTCACAATATATAGAATTAGCTGATAGTAAAGTAGAATTAGGTAACTTTGATTACAAAACTAAAGCAGCTAATGCTGATCCTGGGCATTTTAAATCAATAGTGGTTTCTGCTTTAGATTCTATTGCCAAAAATGAATTTAGTAAAATTGTAATAGCAAACGCTACAGATGTTACTTCTCCCGTACCATTTAAAGTAATTAATTCTCTAGATAATTTGCGATCGCGCCATCCCGACTGTTACATATTTTCTACTAGTAATGGTCAAGGCAAAAACTTTATTGGAGCTAGTCCAGAGAGATTAGTTAGCATCCAAAACAAACAACTAGTTACTGATGCTCTTGCTGGCTCTGCACCCAGAGGCAAAAACACCACAGAAGATGTGAAATTAGCCAACTTATTGCTCAAAAGTCGCAAAGAAAAAAGGGAACATCAAGCAGTTAGCAAATTCTTAATTCAGCGTCTCAAACAAATGGGTCTAAAACCCTACCAACTACCATTACAACTATTACAATTATCTAATATTCAACATCTTTGGACTCCAGTTTATGCTCATTTACCAGGAGATATTCATCCTTTAGAAATAGTAGCTCAACTTCATCCCACACCTGCGGTAGCAGGTGTTCCTTCAGAAATAGCTTGCGATAAGATTCGTCATTACGAGCAATTTGATCGTTCTTTATATGCTGCACCTTTAGGATGGATTGACAATCGAGGAAATTGTGAATTTATTGTGGGGATTCGCTCTGCTTTGATTGAAGGAAATCATGCTCGTCTCTATGCTGGAGCCGGAATTGTTTCGGGTTCTAATCCTGATAAAGAATTTGTCGAAATTCAACTAAAATTACAATCGTTGCTCAAAGCATTAGTCTAAATTGATTAATCAATTATCCAAGATGCTTGATTTTCGTAACGTTAATACTTTGTGGAGTTCTATCTTAGTCGAAACTTTCGCTCGTCTGGGATTAACTACCGCAATTATCTGTCCTGGTTCTCGTTCTACACCCTTAACTATTGCTTTCGCCAGACATCATGATATAGAAACAATTCCTATTCTTGATGAGCGTTCCGCAGCTTTTTTTGCTTTAGGGAAAGCCAAGAAAATCGGATTGCCCGTAGCTTTAATTTGTACTTCGGGAACAGCGGGAGCAAATTTTTATCCCGCAGTCATTGAAGCCACAGAAAGTAGAGTCCCTCTTATTATTCTAACTGCCGATCGCCCTCCAGAATTGCGAAATTGTCACGCAGGACAGACTATAGATCAAGTCAAGCTATATGGAAACTATCCCAACTGGTACACAGAATTAGCATTACCAGAAGCGAGTCTTTCTATGCTGAAGTACTTAAGACAAAATACTATCCAAGCTTGGTCAAGAGCGCGATTTCCCTTTAAAGGGGTGGTGCATCTGAATTTACCATTTCGAGAACCCCTAGCTCCTATTATTCAGTCAGAAGTGATAGCTAAAGAAAAGGAATTTCCCCTAAAAGAATTTTTTAGTCATCTTTCTGTTACTTCTGATTACCAACCACAATCCTATTCCAATGTCATATCACAATGGCAGTCTTGTACCAAGGGAATTATTATTGCGGGTTTAGCTCAACCAGAAAAACCCCAACTATATTCCCAAGCAGTAGCGCAACTATCTCACCAATTAAAATTTCCTGTTTTAGCTGAAGCTTTATCTCCTCTGAGGAATTATCGGGAAATCAATTCTTATTTAATTTCTACTTATGACTTAATTTTAAGAAATCCCAAATTAGCTAATCAATTAGTACCAGAAATTATCATTCAAATTGGAGAACTTCCCACAAGTAAACAACTGCGTCAGTGGTTAGAAAATAATTCTCATTCTAGATACATTATCGATCCTAGACCAGAAAGTTTCGATCCTCTTCATGGCAAAACAATTCATTTGCGAACTAATATTCAACAAATAGTTAATTGTGAACTACTTGATTATAAGCCAAGTAAACATTTTTCTTATCTACAACAATGGTGCGATTTAGACATACAAGCTCAAGAAAAAATCAATCAAAGAATGGCATCGTTATCAGAATTATCGGAAGCTAAAATTTCCTGGCTACTAAGTAAGACATTACCTAATGCCACATCAATCTATTTAGCTAATAGTATGTCTGTCAGAAATGCAGAATTTTTTTGGCTTCCCAATAATAAAGCTATTACACCTTATTTTAATCGTGGTGCTAATGGAATAGATGGAACCCTATCTTCAGCTTTGGGATTAGCTTATGGTGAAAAAAATACTGTATTATTAACAGGAGATTTGGCTTTACTCCATGATACTAATGGATTTCTCATTAATAATAAATTTCAGGGACATCTAACAATAATCTTAGTGAATAATAATGGTGGTGGTATTTTTGAAATGCTACCTATTTCTGAATTTGAACCACCTTTTGAAGAATATTTTGCTACACCTCAAAAGATCGACTTTGCCAAATTATCCCAGACCTATAATATAGAGTATGAATTAATCACGAGCTGGGAACAACTACAAAAAACATTAAATCCCTTGCCTAAACAAGGGATCAGATTAATAGAAGTTCCCACGAATAGAAAGCTAGATGGAAAATGGTTAAAACAAGATTTATTCCAACTAGCTCAAGACTTGATCCTTAATTAATCAAAAACTAATTAGAAGAGGTTTTTCTCTTGGGAAAATTAGTCCGTCTTTTATTAATTTTCAGGTTTTTATCTGCTGATCTTTCTCGACGATGATCGGAATTACGACTAGACTGTTCTTGAGAATTGGAGTCAGCTTCGCTATAGATATCCAAATGAACAGACTGATCAACACTTTTGGCAGTAGTTTCTAGTAAAGCCCTAACTGCCTGAATGTTACGACCTCCACGACCAAAAACTTTACCTTTTTCTGCCACATCAAATGCAACTCTCAACCAAACTTTTTTAGTGCTTGATAATTGTTCACAATCTATATGAAGGGATTCAGAATCATCCAAGAAAGGGTTTAAAAGAAATGATACCAGCCCAACATAATCAGGGCTGGAAACTGTATTACTAGGCATTAACTTGATCGAATACTTGAGCTTTTCTGAGAATACTTCTTACTGTTTCTGTAGGCTGGGCTCCGTTTTTGAGTCTGGCAACGATTGCAGGAACATTAAGTCTGGTCTCATCAGTACGGGGGTTATAGAATCCTAACTCTTCTATGGGACGACCATCACGGCGTTTCTTACTTTCGATCGCCACAATACGATAACTAGCTTCTCGCTTCTTACCAAACTTCTTTAAACGAATCTTAATCATAGTACTTGATGATTTTTACTTTACGATTTTAGGCTATTGTTTTAAATTCACAAACCAGCCTCTAATTGTATCATTATTTAATCTTAAAGAGTAGTAAGCAATTGCAAATACATAAGTTTATGGAGGAAAATGCGATCGCAAAAAAACAATATTGTAATGATTAAATAGTCTTTCAGTCAGTAGGTTTTGAAGTATAAAAAACTTAAATAGCTAGTTTATAAGGATAATTGCATTAAATTTTAAGCTTGTTTTCAGTAAAATTTGAGAATCTAGAATCTGTAAGTTAGATTTTAGTGAAAACAAGCTTAAGCCATGAAAGTTAACCAAAGCCTTAAGTTGGGCTTATTAATATTAATAGGAATCCTATTAACTGCTGCCCCCGTTCAAGCCCAAGAAGTAATAAATACTAGTGGATTCAATCCTCAAGAAATATTGCGTAATGCCCTTCAATGGGTTGATAGTCTTGGGGCAGTAGGCGCGATCGCGTTTATGGTAATCTATATAGTAGCTACAGTAGGATTCTTACCTGGATCGATTTTAACTCTAGGTGCAGGTGTTGTCTTCGGAGTTATTCAAGGTTCAATTTATGTTTTTATTGGGGCAACTATCGGTGCAACTTGTGCTTTTTTAGTCGGGCGTTATTTTGCCAGAGGTTGGATATCGCAGAAAATTGCTGGTAATGAAAAGTTTGCAGCTATAGATAGAGCCGTAGGGAAAGAAGGCTTGAAAATTGTTTTATTAACTCGCTTATCCCCAATAATACCTTTCAATTTACTTAATTACGGGTTAGGCATCACAGGTGTTTCTTTAAAAGATTATGTTCTTGCTTCAATAGGAATGATTCCAGGCACAGTAATGTATGTTTACTTTGGTTCTCTCATCGGAAACATTGCAACTATTAATCCAGAAGAAGCTACTACTCCAACAGTTCAAAAAGCAATTTTTATAATTGGTGGCATCATTGCTGTTGCTGTTATTCTATACGTTACCAAAATCGCCCGTAAAGCTTTAGATGAATCCATATCAGTGAAAAGTGAACAGTAATCCTTTGTTCTTTGTTCTTTGTTCTTCGTTATTAACTAATGACCAATAATCAATGACTAATGACCAATCAAAAAAATTATGAATATTCAAAATCACGCTACAACCATTTCTCCTTTAGATGAATATAATCAGGAATTACTCAATAATGTTCATCCTTCAGACTGGGCAAATCCCACACCAGCAGATATCTATGACTTAGTCGTAATTGGTGCAGGAACAGCAGGATTAGTTACCGCTAAAGGCGCAGGAGGACTAGGATTAGGTTTAAAAGTTGCCCTAGTAGAAAAGCATCTCATGGGGGGAGACTGTCTTAATGTAGGCTGTGTCCCTTCAAAATGCCTAATTCGCTCAGGTCGAGCGGTAGCAGATATTAGGGATGCTAAAGCTGTGGGGGTTAGTGCTGCTGGTGATATTGCTGTCGATTTTTCCAAAGTAATGGAAAGGATGCGTCAAGTTAGAACTAAAATTAGTCCTGTAGATTCTGCGATTAGTGCCAAAAGAGTGGGAGTAGATGTATTCTTTGGCGAGGGGCGTTTTACTAGCAACAATACTTTAACTGTAGAAGGACAAACCTTAAAATTTAAAAAAGCCGTAATTGCTACAGGAGCAAGAGCCGTCAAACCTAAAATAGAGGGCTTGGAAGCAGTGGGATATTTAACTAATGAAACAGTTTTTTCTCTTACAGAAATCCCTCCCAGACTAGCAGTTATTGGTGGTGGTCCTATTGGCTGTGAATTGGCTCAATCTTTCCAGCGTTTGGGAAGCGAGGTAACCCTATTCCATCGTGGCAATCATGTTCTCAATAAAGAAGACAGGGAAGCAGCAGAAATTGTGCAACAAGCATTAATCAAAGATGGAATTCGTTTAGTTTTAGGCTGTCAGATGGAAGGAGTCGAACAAACTCCTGAAGGAAAAATCATTCACTTTAGTTGCGATGGTAGTAGAGACTCAGTAGTAATAGATGAAATCTTGGCTGGTGCTGGTAGACAACCCAATGTAGAAAGCCTAAATCTAGAAGCTGTAGGAGTAGAATACGATTCTAGGAAAGGGGTAATTGTTAACGACAACCTGCAAACTAGCAATCCCAAGATTTATGGAGCAGGAGATATCTGCATGAATTGGAAGTTTACCCATGCAGCAGATGCAGCAGCTAGAATTGT
>JASJDF010000350.1 GCA_030065715.1 Xenococcaceae cyanobacterium MO_188.B19
GGATTAAAAATTAGAAATACTGGTCATCAAGAGTATATTAACCGCCTCAAAATTGAAGGTAAAAATCGACCACGACATAGTTATTTTTGGACAGGATTATACGGTACGACATGGATATTATCTATGGATATATGCTGGGGGTGGGTCAAAAAGTTAATGCTAACTACTCTTAATAAGCTGCCATTTTATCAAAAAGGTTTGACAGCTATGGAATGCATACAGTGCATAGTTTAGCGGGGTTGTCACCCCGCCAGCTCCATTAATTAGGTTCTGAAAGTATTAATTACCTAAGCATAAATTCCTTATTTCTTTCCTATTGAGTGATAGAGACTGACAGCTATGAACTTAAAATATAGGGAATTATTATGTTAGAAATAATTTTAATTAATACTAAAAATCCTTCAAATACTGAGACTATTACCATTGACCCTGAACAAGTGCTAAATCAGGAATGTTTTATAGGTCGAGATGAGCGTTGCTGTATCGTCTTAAACGACACTATGGTCAGTCGTATACATGGAAAAATTGCCTATCATCAAGGAGACTATTACTATACAGATTTAGGAAGTCGCAATGGCTCCTTACTTAATAACGAAACAATTAAAGTCAATCAAAGCTCTCCTATCAAAGTCTCAGACAGCTTGGGATTAGGTAATTATTTAGTCTGGATTAAGGAAATTGAAAATGTGCAAGCTCAACAATCTCACATGAAACTTCTTAGTCCTCAGGAATATATGCCTTTAGCAGATATTAATCCTGCTTCCTTAACTCCTTGGACAAAAGAAGAACTAGAAGTTTGTTGCGTTAGGCTAATTGAAGAAACCCATGATGTTAAAACTTTTAGCTTTATTGCTGAATCTCCAGTGTTATTTACCTATAAACCAGGTCAATTTGTGACTCTTAACCTGACAATAAACGATAAAGCTGTTAAAAGGTCTTATTCTATTTCTTCCAGTCCCTCTCGCCCCCATGTCCTAGATATTACGGTAAAACGAGTTTTATCACCCCTAGAGGAACCTGATGCTCCGCCAGGATTAGTTAGTAACTGGTTACATGACAATATCAAAGTAGGAAGCAAGATTAAAATCAGTCCACCTGTGGGTAAATTTACTAATTTTGCCCATCCTTCTCCTAAATTGCTCTTAATTTCCGCAGGTAGTGGTATTACTCCTATGATGTCTATGGCTCGTTGGATTTGTGATACCGCCTCCAAGGTCGATATTACTTTTATCTACAGTACTCAGAGTCCCAAAGACATTATTTTTCGCCAAGAATTAGAATTAATGGCTGCTAAATACTCTAATTTCAAGCTGGTTATTACTATTACTCGTCCTGAAGTCGGAGAAACTTGGTATGGATACACTGGGCGAATCAATAAATCAATGTTACCTACAATTGCTTCTGATTATCAAGAAAGAAGTACTTATGTTTGTGGCTCTAATCCTTTCATGGCATCGGTCAAATCCATACTTGAAGAACTAAATTTTCCTATGGAAAATTACTACGAAGAAAGCTTTGGCATCACCAAGAAAGTAACTTCATCTCCAAAGCCACAAACAAAATCAACCAATTTCTTGGCGTTAACTCCATCTTCCGTATCAGTAGAAACTATTCCTGATACGCAGAATTCTGATGTATTAACCAGTCTGGCAAATCAGTTAAAATCAGCGAAATCTGCCGTTATAGTTGCTCCCAAGCCTGCTCAAGAGCCTGTTACTACGGCTCCAGTTGTGCAGTTTGTCAAATCTGGTAGGGAAATTGTTTGTGGAGAAGAAGAGTCAATTTTAGAAGTTGCTCAAGCCCAAGGTGTTGAATTACCCCATGGTTGTGGCATGGGAATTTGCGGTCAGTGTAAGGTAGCCAAACTCTCAGGAGAGGTAATATATGATGATGATTTTGACTGTGAAGGAGATCAAGTTCTCACTTGTGTTGCCAAAGCCAGAGGACGAGTAGTTATCGACGCTTAAAAGTTAAAAACCCCATCCTCATTGAGAGGTGGGGTAGTTTATGCCAAAAGCGAAAAACCAATAGCTATTATTTATTAATAAGCATCCTGTAATTCATAGAAATCAGGGGAAATATAGTCTTTGCGTAAGGGCCAACCAATCCAATCTTCTGGCATCAAAAGCCGTTTGAGATTGGGATGACCTTCATAAACAATGCCATACATATCATAGCTTTCTCGTTCTTGCCAATCCGCAGCTTTCCAAATCCAATAAACGGAAGCTACTTTAGGATTATCACGAGGGAGAAAGACTTTGATTCTAACTTCTTCTGTAGAATCTGCATCATCAGTGACTTTGACTAAATGATAGAAACTAACAAGATTTTTACCTGCTCCTTCATCATAAGCCCCTTGACACTGAAGATAGTTAAAGCCATAAGCAAATAAAGCACTAGCGATAGGAATTAAAAAATCAGCCTCAATTTTAATTAACTCTACACCGCTAGTATCTGCTTCTAGAGCTTCATTATCAAAACCATTTTCCGTAAGCCAGGTGGATACAGGACCAGCTTTGACAATTTCAGAACTTTCGGTAGTTTCTGGAGTAGTTTCTTCTGTCACTCTACACCTCCTCTGACTCTACTTCTTTTAAAGCTTCTTGAACAGGCATTCCCATAGCTTCAGCTAATTCTTTGGGTGGATTTTCCCAAGTCCCTGACTGAAGATACTTACCTGTCAAAATAGGCTCAACTACTTTCATATTATGGGTAGTACTGTAGTAGCGGTGAGTTTGCTCAATGATAGCAGCACGCTCTTGGAGAGTTTCATTAGCTATTTTCTTTCTTAATTTAATGACTGCATCAAAAATCGCTTCGGGACGGGGCGGACAACCAGGAATGTAAACATCCACTGGAATTAGTTTATCCACTCCTCTAACTGTACTAGGGGAATCTACACTAAACATTCCTCCTGTAATAGTACAAGCACCCATAGCAATGACATATTTGGGGTCTGGCATCTCTTCGTAGAGACGAACCAAGGCAGGTGCCATTTTCATGGTAACCGTTCCTGCTGTGATGATTAAGTCTGCTTGACGGGGACTAGAACGAGGTACTAGACCAAAACGGTCAAAATCGAATCTAGAACCAATCAAAGCAGCAAACTCAATAAAACAGCAAGCTGTTCCATAGAGCATGGGCCAAAGACTAGATAGTTTTGACCAGTTGTAAAGGTCATCTACTGTGGTTAGGATGACATTTTCTGATAGATCTTGGGTAACCCGAGTTGGATTAATCGGATTAAGTATTTTAGCTTTTTGTTCTTCTTCAAAAATGTTAGATGTCATGACCACTCCAAAGCTCCTTTTCTCCAGGCATAAACTAGAGCCACTACGAGAATGGCAATAAAAACTAAAGCTTCCACAAAAGCGAGTAGCCCTAGGCGATTAAATGCTGCTGCCCACGGATATAGAAACACGGTTTCTACATCAAAAACTACGAAAACTAGGGCAAACATATAATAGCGAATGTTAAATTGAATCCATGCACCACCTACAGGTTCCATTCCAGATTCGTAGGTAGTGCGTCGCTCAGGTCCTCCAGTTCGTGGTCTAAGTAACTTGGAAGCGGTGAGCGCGAGAGCTGGGACAGCACTGCAAATTAACAGAAATCCCAAAAAATATTCATACCCGTTGAGAACAAACAATTTTTATTTAATACTCCTTAACGGAAGGTACTGCCTATTACAAATGTTTACATTTTTCTATTTTAAACCCATCGCACTGCGACTTGGGATTAATAATAGTCTGTTTCTGGTTGAGAAACCGATAATTCAAAATTAGAAGAGTCTCTTAAAAAGCGCATTACTTCTTCTTCTAGGCTATGAACTAAATAGGCTTCCATGGTATTAGTTTGTTTCAAACAAGATAAGTATCCATCTATATACATTCGGATTTCTTCAAATTTATAACCTCTACGCCAAAGATCGACCATAGAGTCGGTAAGTTTTTGGTAATAACGAATTGATTGAGTGTTTTGAAGCATTTTCTCTCTCCCCCAAGTTTTACTAGTATGATTTTTGGATTTGTCATACTTTTTATTGATCTTAGTAACGACTGTTACAAAAGATCAATAATGGCTCTGTTAGCCTTTAGACCTATAGGATGGCAGATATAAATAAACCATGAGGTCAAGTGGGTTCGATACTTGTTTCAATAGTCGAGGGAAATCCTCATTTACGTTCTTTATTGGGTTGGCATTTGCAACAGGCTGGCTACACTGTCAAGCAGTCTGCTGGAATACAGCAAGGTCGCAATATGTTTTACCAGTATCAGCCCATTCTGGTGATTTTAGATTCTGACCTTCCCGATGGAGATGGTTTAGAACTTTGTCGATGGCTGCACGAGCAAAAAACCCCCTTGATCCTAATGTTATCAGCCCGCAATACAGAAAGGGATATTGTTACAGGGTTAAAAGCAGGTGCAGATGACTATCTAACTAAACCTTTTGGTATGCAAGAATTTTTGGCAAGAGTAGAGGCTTTGCTGAGAAGAATGCGAGCTAACTGCGCTCCTTTGTATTTAGACTATCACGACTTAAAAATTGACTTAGTTCAACGTCGCATTCAAGTCAGAGGTGAGTTTATTGAACTTACTCCCCAAGAATTTAGTTTACTTTATGTGTTGGCACAAGCGGAAGGAACACCTTTGAGCCGTTCGGAATTATTGCGGAGAGCTTGGCCTGATGCTATTGATAATCCTCGCACTATAGACACTCATGTGCTTTCTTTACGTAAAAAAATTGAATCTAATCCCCGACAACCTAATTTGATTCAAACAGTACGTAATGTGGGCTATTGTCTCAATCCTAATTTAATAGAAGGGGCAACTCAAGAGGTAATTAAAAATTCTTCATTGCCAGAAGATTCTAAAAACTTATCTCAAGTATCAATTCATTGATACTTGAGATAATAGAAAATAATTCTTTAGGTGATTTCTAAGAAAGAAAATACCAGCTAACAAGGACGAATAAGAATATCCCATTTTGGTAAGTGTGGATTTCGCAGGAGACGCATTTCAATTTCTGCCATGGCTTTTTTAGTTAAAGAAATTCCTTACTGTTGTACAATCCTTTTGTCAATAGCGTTTGAGATGCTCTTACCCTGCTAGTTATGGTTATGTTAGATAAAGTTTAATTGATAATGTTCAAGGGTTTGCAATAATCTTAAGACATCATTACATATCAGTATTAATTTCACAACAAAATCTCAATAAGTGATTACAATTTCAGTAACGAGTTTTGTTGAGACTTTATGACCCTCGCACCTATTTGGGGTTCTCTAATCATTTTTCTATTTTGTCCTCTCTTGGGTGGACTCCCCCTAATTGACTGGCTTACCTACGGTTTCACGGGGCGTCAACTAGGAAAGCTGGGAACTGGTAATATTTCTGTATCCGCAGCTTTTGCCCACGGCGGTAAGTTTGTGGGAATATTGGCGGTTCTTTCGGAGGCTGGCAAAGGTATTGCTGCGGTACTGCTGACAAGAATGTTTTTCCCTAGTGGTTCATTTTGGGAATTATTAGCATTAATTGCTTTAGTGATGGGTCGTTATTGGATGGGGAAAGGAGCAGGAACTACTAATGTAGTTTGGGGTATTGCTGCCCATGATGCGATCGCAGCAGGTTTGGTTTTTTTAATCGGACTAATCAGTTTTACGATCAATCGCGATCGCCAAACAGGTAAGCTGGGGGTATTATTGTTATTAGCAATAATTATCGGACTGCGCCACTCTACAGAGCCAGAATATTTTATAATCGCTACTGCCCTTAGTAGTTTACTCGCTTGGATTTATCAACAAATCCCAGACGACTTAGACCTATCAGAAAATTCAGTATCTCAGGAGTCACGAGGAATGTTTCGTTTTTTTCGGGGGGATAAAAACCTACTTCCTCTAGACAGGAAATTAGATAAAAAGAAAGTCGGTAATAAAGCTGGGAATCTTTCTTTAGTCAAACGACTTGGTTATAGTGTGCCTCAAGGTTGGATATTGCTACCAGGAGAAGACCCGAAAACTGTAGTTGAGTTTTTGAATCCATCTCCAGAAAATCCTTTAGTAGTCCGCTCTTCCGCTTCTGGGGAAGATTCTAACTTTGCTTCTGCTGCTGGACAATATTTAAGCTTATTGAATATTACCAGCCGTCCTGCCCTACAAACGGCAATTCTCGACTGTCAAGCTTCCTATATCGAAAAAAGCGCGTTAGAGTAC
>JASJDF010000351.1 GCA_030065715.1 Xenococcaceae cyanobacterium MO_188.B19
TAGATGGGTAATATTTTTTTCTATATCAGTATTGTTATTTTTCCCTTATTTCCTGCCTTGGGAATAGCAGGATTGTTGGGAGTAATAATTACTAGTTTGCGCTTACACTTATCCCAAGTTATTGAGAATAAGATTAACTGGGGTTGGGGAATTCTTACTGTTTGGTTAGTAATCAATTCTTATTTTGCCCATCAACCCCAAGATGCTTGGCTAGGTTTAGCCAATTTTTTGCCTTTTTTTGTGCTATTTATTGCCATTAGTCCTTTATTAGACTCTATTAATAAATTAATAAGATTAGCCTGGTGTTTAGTTCTTCCTTCTCTTCCTATTGTTATTTTAGGTTTAGGACAGTTGTGGCTTAATTGGAGTAGTTTTCCTTTAGTAAAAACTATCTTGGGATGGGAATTAGTCCCTCAAGGTATTCCTCCTGGCAGAATGTCTTCCCTATTGATCCATGCCAACTTTTTGGCTATTTATCTCTTAATTACATTGATTCTGAGTTTAGGTTTATGGCTTAACATTTGGTATAAAAAATCTAGTAAGCAATGGCAATTAATTATTCTCACTATTATCATTTTTGCCGACAGTCTGGGTTTAGCTTTAACTAGTTCCCGCAGTGCTTGGGGAATTGCGTTGATCGCTTTTATGGCATTTGCTCTCTACCTGGGATGGAATTGGTTAGTATATGGGGTAATTGGTCTGGCAATGACAGTTTTTTGGGCTTCTTTTGCTCCTAAATTAGGACAAGAATGGATTAGAACCATTGTTCCTAAATTTATTTGGAGTAGGTTGTCAGATCAAATGTACCCAAATCGTCCCATAGAAACCTTGCGAATTACTCAATGGCAATTTTGTTGGGCAAGAATACAAGAAAAACCGCTTATAGGTTGGGGTTTACGCAACTTTACTCCTTTATACGAGGCAAAAACTAATTTTTGGCTGGGACATCCCCACAGTTTATTTTTGATGCTGGGTATGGAAATAGGAATTGTGGCAACTATCTTTTTGTGTTTAATTGTTGGTAAAGTTTTGCTTGATTCTATGTATTATGGTCTAGCTCTCAAATCTACTAGGTATAGCGATCTCGTAACTCTTCCATTCCCAGAACGTATTATTATCTTGGCTTATATACTGGCTTTTAGCAGCTGTGTGTTGTTTAATCTATTTGATGTAACTATTTTTGATCTGCGAGTGAATATTATTACTTGGACTTTATTAGCTGCCCTTAATGGAATCACTACGAAAAAAAAAGCTTCCAGTCATGACTTATTGCTAGGATAGTTACCTAAGTGAATATAGTGTAATAAGGTTTTGGAAATCACTTTTCTGGGAACTAGCTCTGGAGTTCCAACCCGATCTCGTAATGTATCTAGTGTTGCTCTACGCCTTCCCCAAAAGGCTGAAGTTTGGTTATTTGACTGTGGAGAAGGGACACAACACCAATTTTTGCGTAGTGAAATAAAAAGTTCTCAAGTCCGACGCATCTTTATCACCCATATGCACGGGGACCACACCTTTGGTTTAATGGGTTTGATTGCTAGTGGTGGATTAGCAGGTAATGCCCAACCAATCGATATTTATGGACCTAGTGGCTTAGAAGAATATCTCCGTGCTTGTGGTAAATATGCCTATATGAATTTGGGTTCAAGGTTGAGAGTTCATAAAGTAGAACCTGGCTTGGTATATGAAGATGAAAACTTTAAAGTCAGTTGTTTATTATTAAAACACCGCGTACCAGCCTACGGCTATAGAATAGAGGAGAAAGACCGTCCTGGTAAATTTAACCTGGAAAAAGCTAAAGCATTGGGTATTCCTCCAGGTCCCATTTACGGCAAACTCAAACAAGGTCAAACTATAACTCTAGAAGATGGTCGCATTATAAACGGTACAGAACTTTGTGGCGCACCAGAAACAGGTCGTAAGGTAGTGTATTGTACGGATACCGTATTTTGTGATGCAGCAGTAGAATTAGCCCAAGATGCAGATGTTCTAATTCATGAAGCTACTTACGCTCATCAAGATGCAGAAATGGCTTTTGATCGCCTACATTCCACTTCTACTATGGCAGCTCAAGTAGCTTTATTAGCAGGAGTTAGGCAATTAATCATGACCCATTTTAGTCCTCGATATACTCCTTTTGGAGCAATCACTTTAGATAACCTGAAGCAAGAAGCAAGAGCAATTTTTCCTAATACTAAACTAGCTTACGACTTCTACACTTATGAAGTTGCCCGACGTAGATGATATATGTAATCGGATAAATAAATAGAAAAACCTTTGAGCTGATTAGATTAGCATCACAAACTATAATGTTATTAGTTAAGAATTTTTCGGGAATTATATATAGCGGTATAGCGGTTCTCATTAAAATGACATACAACTAATATTTTGGTTTTCGTTCATCGTCCTAAAGGATACACCTAGAGATATTAATCTTTCATTAACTGTACCTCAGTTATTTGAGAAAGACTATATTTAAAGATTTACCATATTTAACTATGAAACTTAAACAAAAGCTGATTAATTTATTTTCAGGGTCAAAAAACTCAAATAAAGAAATACGAAAAATATTTTTTGATTTAATTCAAAAAAATCAAGGTTACATTACAGTCATAGATTTCGCTATGGCTGCTAATTTATCTGGTACAGACGCCAAAAAAACTTTAGAACAATTTGCTGTAGAATTTGATGCTACCTTTGAAGTTACAGAAAAAGGACACGTACTTTATCTATTTCCACTAATAAACAAATCAAATTCAAAAAAAGTTGCACCACAAAATGAAACTGATGTATCTGTAGCTCAAAAAAATACTAAAATTGCCAATAACAAGAAAGCTAATCCTGAACATACACGAGCAATACCTCAAGAAACGAATTCCGATCTCCAGAGCCAAAATATTAATAGTAATAAAACTCAAATCAATAACAAAGAAAATTCATCCCAAAACGATGAAAAATCTTTTTATACCGAAATTCATGATGATGTCAAGAAAAAAGTTGAAGATATACAAAAAATTGAAGATGATTTAAAAAAATTTGGAAAATCTATGAACGACTTATTCAAGTTTTAATTAATAATTTGCGACAGTCAGCTTGGCTCAGATGTAGAGTAATAAAGATATTATACGAAATCCGATTCCATAGAATGTGAATCATCAAAAGAATCAATCCCTGTAGGCATACAGCATGCTACGCCTCTACAATAATTATTTATTAGATATTTTTATAATCGGATTTGATATTATTACTTTTCTTTTACTCTTGATTAAGAGATATATTACATTGTCAACAGATGAATAACTTTAACTGCGGGGAGTAAAACAGAATTTATAATGTTACTTGAATCAGTCACTAAATAATATTAAATCGAGGTTGCGATCGTGGATTTAACAGAATTAAAAGATTTCGTCTTTGATTTTGGTCGTGTTTCCTTAGCAGAAATGAAACTATATCTGCAAATCGACCGCGAAATTCTTAATCCCATGCTCGATAGCTTAGTCGAACAAGGCATAGTGAAAAAATCCTACACTGCCGAAGAATGTGAAACCTGTCAAAAGTGTGACCCAGAAGAAATTGAATTTTATGAATGGGTTGGAAATACTTAGCAAAATTAAATAACGGCAATCATAATCAAATCTTTCTCTTTAGAGAATTAAGCCAATGGAAGCCGTGATCGCCTGTTGAATTTCTTCAAAACGGGAAACACTGATCATACCAAACGGTTCTGGTATCAAATATGCTTTTGGTACGGCAGCTAACTGATCGCAGATTGCAATTGAATCAGATTTCAATCCCCCCTCGCCTTTGGACAACAAAACCCTAAGGTGGGGAACAAAAAAGGCTAGATTAGTACTACAGGGTACAACAATGATTGAGTTGCTTTTTAGGTTTTGAATGTCAAGAGAGACAAGGATACAGGGTCGGTTTTTCGTGTCGCCAAAAGCTTTATGACCTCGACGTAAATGGATTTGGCGCTGCCTAATCAACTATGCCCTCCTCCTGCAAAGCCAAATCGTTCAGCAGTAAATTTTCTTCGGCTATAGTTGGATCAACTTCCTTGGTCTGGGCATAACCTTCCCTAATTTCAGCCAAGATCCTTTGCTTACGCCATTGGGTCAAAGCTTCATTAAAAACTTCTGAGCGATTATTACTGGTTTGGTCGATAAATTCTAGAAGCTTAGAATCAATAGATACACTAACTTTTTGTCTAGCTGCCATAATTCTTACTACTATTATTCTTCCCTATAGTAGCAAAAAACTTACTCTAGCGACAGCGAGGGTTAATTAACGGCAAATCTTAATCACTAAGATCTCTATCTGTCTTACGCGAGAGGACTGCATGCGGACAAGTCCTTTGCGACCAAACTCGACAGAGTTAGGGGGAGATTAATCTCGGACATTGATTTTTCATTGCTTTTCAAATCAAACTAAATCAAACTAATTGATGCGGTTGAGAGTAAAAAAGCATCTGTTTGAGATTAACAACTAGATCGTATTTTTGATGATCACCCTGGCTTTGGTATTGTTGTAAAGCAATATTGAGATCCCTATATGCAGCTTCCATTTGACCTCTTTGATGCTGTAAAATTGCACGATTAACATATACCTGTGTAAAATCGGGGTTGAGTTGAACTACCTGGGAAAAGTCTTTCATGGCTGCTTGATATTTCCCTTGTCGATGATAAGCACAACCTCGATTGTAGTAAGCATTATAGTTATTAGCATCCAGAGCGATCGCTCGGTTAAAATTGAATACGGCTGGCTCATCCTTGGCTAACATCATATAAGCCAAAGCTAAATCATTATAAATTAAGCTTTTTGATTCAGGATTCAAGTCAGAAGAGAGGAACAAAGCCTGCTGATAATCTGCGATCGCATTTTGGTAGCTGTTTAAAGCAAGATAGCCTAAACCTCGATTGTAATAAGCTCGATAATTCTTCTCGTCCCCCTGAATAACCCGTTCGTATTGAGCGATCGCTTGTTCATATGCTCCTTGACGATAGTAAGCTAAACCTAAATTAAGATAAGCTTCAAGATTATCGGAATTATTTTCCACAGCAGTAATACAATCTGTTTCCGCAGCAGCATAATTTTGTAGCTGTAGATTCGCTAAACAGCGATTACTATAAGCAGCACCAACTAAATCTTCTTGGCGATCAATTACTTGAGTAAAATCGATTACAGCCTGTTGATAGTTTTGCTGACGAATATTATTTATGCCAGTATTAAAAACATCCGCAATATTTGGTAAACATGCAGCAAAAACAGCATGATTCCAGTAGAAAATTGACAGGATTAAAAACCAGCTAACTAAGAAGACTCGTTGTAAAATTGCCATTAAACTTTAGTTAAGGGTAGATAATCGAAAGTAACAATGTTCTAACACAACTACGTATTGCTATACTAGTAATTAACTTGATGATATAAATTCAAATATTGCTGGGCTATGTTTGACTTATCGAAGCGTTTGATGTTCCCTGCACTAAATGAATCAGGATTTTCTATAACTTCAACTAAGGCTTGGCTCAAATTACTAACTGCATTGCCTTCGAGGGAAAAATAAGCACACTTGGAAGTGGCAATTTCTCGAAAGATGGGAATGTCCGAACAGACGACACAACTAGTAAAGTGTAAAGCTTCTGCAAGAGGTAAGCAAAAGCCTTCAGTAGAGGAAGCAATAACAAAGACCTGACAGTGTTGATATAGCCAGCATAGTTCTTGATCTTTGAGTGCTGATAGCAAGTTGACTCTGTTTCCCAAATTATAACTAGCGATCAAATCTTTGATGTTTTCTGTTTCAGGACCTGAGGTGCCAACAATAACCAGTTGATAATCTTGCTCAATTCGCTTAGTTTCTAACAATTGAGCATATGCCTTAATCAGCAGATCTAAATTTTTGTTTTGCCGATGCTGGGCGACAGATAACAAGAATCGGCTATTTTCTGCTAGCTGTTGAGGAGCTTTAGTTTCTATCCCTTCAAAATCAACATAATTATAAATCACTTCAACTTTTTGCTCTGGCTTAAGCTTAGGGAAATAAAACTTAAGCTTGTCTAAAGTAACCTGAGATACACAAGGCAAGCCATCACTATTACTGATACATTGTTTTAAAAATAGGCGATTAAACCAAGCTTGAGGAAAACCAAAGTTTTCTGGACATTCGTAGGGATATAAATCATGAATTGTCGTAACTACAGGAGC
>JASJDF010000352.1 GCA_030065715.1 Xenococcaceae cyanobacterium MO_188.B19
TACTAGGAGTCATTCGTGAGTCAGCCAACTGTCATTGAGAGTAACCCAATTTCCTCCATTACTGAAAATACTTTTGATATTAATATTTTTAACAGCAATGTGATGAACACTTACGGGCGTTTTCCCATTGCTATCGAGCGAGGACAAGGTTGCCGTCTTTGGGACACGGAAGGAAAAGAATATCTCGACTTCGTCGCAGGAATTGCTACTTGCACCCTTGGTCATGCTCATCCTGCCCTCATTGATCGGGTAACTGAGCAAATCCAGAAATTACATCATGTTTCAAATTTGTACTATATTCCTGAACAAGGACAACTAGCACAATGGTTAGTAGAGCATTCCTGTGCTGATAAAGTATTTTTCTGTAACTCTGGCGCAGAAGCTAATGAAGCTGCAATTAAATTAGTTAGGAAATATGCCCATACTGTTCTAGATTTTCTGGAACAACCAGTAATTCTGACAGCAAAAGCTAGTTTTCACGGACGGACTTTAGCTACCATTACCGCTACAGGACAACCTAAATATCAGAAAGATTTTGAACCTTTAGTAGATGGATTTGCCTATGTCCCTTACAACGATATTATTGCTATAGAAAACGCGATCGCAGATATTGATGAAGGAAATCGTAGAGTTGCTGCTATCATGCTCGAACCTTTGCAGGGAGAAGGAGGAGTCCGCCCTGGAGAATTAAACTATTTCCTTAAATTACGGAAAATTTGTGATGAAAACAATATTTTGCTTGTATTCGATGAAGTACAAGTGGGAGTAGGTAGAACAGGGAAACTTTGGGGTTACGAAAATTTGGGAGTTGAACCCGATATCTTCACCAGTGCTAAAGGTTTAGCTGGTGGTATTCCCATTGGTGCCATGTTGTGTAAAGATTTTTGTGCAGTATTTAAACCTGGAAACCATGCTAGTACTTTTGGAGGAAATCCTTTTGCTTGTGCTGCGGGTTTAGCTGTAGTAGAAACCATTGAAAAAGAAAATCTGATTCATAACGCCCAAGCCAGGGGGGAACAACTGCGAGTTAGATTACGGGCGATCGCAAATAAATATCCTCAAATCTTCACTGAAGTCAGGGGATGGGGTCTAATTAACGGAATGGAAATCCAACCCGATATCGAACTTAACTCGGTTAGTATAGTAAAGTCTGCCATGGAACAAGGCTTATTACTTGTCCCTGCTGGTGCTAAAGTCCTGAGATTTGTTCCCCCTTTAATTGTCTCAGAAGCTGAAGTTAATCAAGCAGCAGATATTTTAGAATCAGTCATTGCTCAATTAAGTTAAATAAATCCATAACACTGAGAAGATAGACCTTATTGTTTTGATTTTTTCCAGCAATAAGGTTAATCTTTCTTGAATGTTTAATGATTAATATGTCCTATGAATTGGCTACAAAATCTCAAAAAAATTCTCCCACGAGTAGCTATTTTTCAGACTCCAGAAAAAAAAAGCGTTTCTCTACAAGTGCTTTTAATTGTTCCTTTTCTTTTACAAATTTTTGGTGTCGTAGGACTAGTAGGTTATTTTTCTTTCCGCAACGGTCAAAAGTCAGTTCAAAACCTAGCAGAACAGTTGATGCTAGAAATTGAAGAAGTAATTTCTGAGCATCTAGATAGCTATTTAGCTACCCCTCATATAGTAAACCAACTTAATAAAAACGCTCTCGATCTAGGACATTTAGACCCTAACGATCTCCGTAGTATGGAGCAACATTTTTGGCGACAAAGTCAAATTTTTGAAGATATAAGTTACATTCAATTTGGTAATATTCATGGAGAATTTGTTGGATTAGAAGTTAATGATGATGGAACACTTAGATATCAAGTAACTGACTTCCAAAAATCATTACAAACCTATACTATTGACGCACAAGGCGATCGAGGTAAAAAGTTACAAACTTCTCCTAATTTCGATCCTAGAAATCGTCCTTGGTATACAGTTCCCCAAACAGCAGATAAACCCGCTTGGACAGATGTATATACTTGGGTCAATCCTCCCACTCTTGCCATCACTTTAGGACAACCCTATTACGATTCATCGGGAACATTTCAAGGTATTTTAGCTACCGATTTAACCATTGCTCAAATCAGTGACTTCTTAAGAACATTAAAAATTGGAAAATCGGGTCAAACTTTTATTTTTGACGATTCTGGTTTATTTATTGCCACTTCAGCTAAAGAACAACCTTTTACTATAATCAAAGGTAATCCTCAACCAATTCAAACACAAAATAGCAGCGATTTATTAACTCGTTCTACAATCAATTATTTAATAGAAAAATTTGGTAGTTTAGAGAGTATTAAAGAAGAAGAAACTTTTTTATTTAACATTGAAAAAAAACGACATTTTCTACATCTTAGCTTTATTCAAGATGAACACGGATTAAATTGGATTGGAGCAATTGTTATCCCAGAATCCGACTTTATGGCAGAAATTGAAGCTAATAACCGATTTACCCTACTGCTTTGTTTCACTTCTTTGTTAATTGCCACTTTATTAGGAATTATTACTTCTAATTGGATCGCAAAACCAATTCGTAATTTGAGTAATGCCAGTATTGCAGTCGCACAATGTCTGGGAAAACCTGCGATCGCTCAATGTGACTTAGAGCAAAAAGTAGAAATCAACACTATTACAGAATTATCCGTTTTGTCTAAATCTTTTAATCAAATGATTCAAGAACTAAAAACATCATTTCAAGCTTTAGAAAAAACCAATCAAGAATTAGAATCTCGCACTATGCTTCTGGAAAAAACTACTGAAGCTGCCGAAGTTGCTAATCGTGCCAAAAGTGAATTTATTGCCAATATGAGTCACGAATTACGCACTCCACTAAATGCAATACTTGGTTTTACTCAACTGATGAATCGGGACTCTTCTTTAACACCAAAACAAAAAAATAATTTAGATATTATTAATCGGAGTGGAGAGCATTTACTAGAACTAATTAATGACATTCTCAATCTATCTAAAATTGAGTCTGGTCGTATGACATTTAATGCCACAAGTTTTGACTTATATCTTTTACTGACAACTGTAGAAGATATATTTCGATTAAAAGTAGCAAACAAAGGTTTAAAGCTATTTGTAAAATACTCCTCTAACCTCCCCCAATATATCAAAACCGACGAACAAAAACTGCGTCAAGTTTTAATCAATTTATTAAGTAATGCCATAAAATTTACTAAAAAAGGAACAGTAACACTCACAATTGCCCCAATTATTAGTGCGACAGAGCCAACCAAAATTCATTGTGAAGTAGAAGATACGGGTTGTGGTATTGCAGAATCAGAATTAGACACCCTATTTCAACCTTTCATTCAAACCAGCACAGGAAAAAAAATGCACGAAGGTACTGGTTTGGGACTCACAATTAGTCGTAAATTTGTTGAGTTAATAGGAGGTAAGCTTACTATTAGTAGCATAGTAAGCCAAGGAACAACTGCTAAATTTGATTTTGCCTATGAAGTCACAACTAGCAACGCAGTTGCCAAACTTGTTATTCAGCGTAAGGTTATTAGTTTAAAACCCGATCAACCCAGCTATCGTATCCTAGTCGTAGATGATCACTGGGAAAATCGACAAATGCTATTACAACTATTAGAATCAGTAGGTTTTGAAGTTTCCGAAGCCGAAAATGGAGAGGAAGCTGTATCAATTTGGTCGAGTTGGCAACCCCATCTAATTTGGATGGATCTACAAATGCCTGTACTAGATGGTTATCAAGCTACGCAGAAAATTAGAAATCATCTTCAAGGACAAAAAACCAAAATTATTGCTTTGACTGCTAATGTATTTGAAGAAAAGCGAGACTTAATAATTTCTGCGGGTTGTAACGATTTTGTGGCTAAACCCTTCCGCGAATCGATTATTTGGCAGAAAATGGCAGAGCATCTTGGGGTTAGTTATATTTATGAAGAAAATAATTTATCTCCAACCCCCAGAACAAATACAAATTTTTGCTTACAAGCTTCTGCGTTACGAGTAATGTCAACTGACTGGATAAATCAGTTAGAAACAGCAGCATTAAGGTTAGAAGAAGAATTAATTGCTGAGTTGATCGAGCAAATTCCCGATAAACATACTTTATTAGCTCAAGCACTTCAAGATAGATTAGATAATTTTGATTGTGACAAAATTCTTGATCTAGCTCAACAAGCCAATATTTTATAAGCAGTCTTTTAAACCATAAGCGATTTGTTGTTGTTCTTCTAGAGTAATACCTGGAAACATGGGTAAAGACAAAACTTCCATAGCAGCTTGTTCTGCTATGGGTAAACTTCCTGGTTGATAGTTCAAGTCTTGATAAACAGCTTGTAAATGAAGGGGAAGAGGATAGTAAACCATAGAAATCACCCCTTGCTGTTGTAATTTCTGACGGACAGTATCCCTAGTTAGTTCTTCGTTTTGAGAAGTATTTTTAACGCGGATAGTATATTGATTCCAGACACTAACTCCTCCCGCAACTGCTGAGGGAAGTTGAATTTTAGTCACATTTTCCAGAAGTTGTTGATAATTCGATGCTGCTTCCTGTCGTTGATTATTCCAAATATCAAGATATTTTAGTTTAATGTTTAAAATAGCTGCTTGTATACTGTCAAGACGGCTGTTTAGTCCCGTAATCTCATGACGATAAGTAACTTTTGCTCCTGGTTCTCTGACCAAACCATGTTCTCGTAAAAGTTTAATTTTCTTAGCTATAGTGGGGTCATTAGTGGTCAAAGCACCCCCATCACCGCAAGCACCAAGATTTTTGGTAGGAAAAAAACTAAAACAACCTACATGACCAATACTACCTACTTTCTGATTGTTCCAAGTTGCACCTGTTGCTTGGGCGCAATCTTCGATAATATAGAGATTATGTTTATTTGCGATCGCCATTAGTTTAGTCATATCTATAGGTTGACCAAACAAATGAACGGGAATAATCGCTTTGGTTTTTTCAGTGATTGCTGGGGGAATTTTAGCCAAATCCAAGTTGAACGTATCTGGATCTATATCGACAAATACTGGTTTTGCCCCCACCCTCACAATCACTTCAGAAGTAGCAATAAAAGTGAAAGGGGTAGTAATAACCTCGTCCCCTTCTCCAATATCTAAAGCTCTCAATGCCATATATAAAGCGTCAGTCCCAGAGTTACCAGCAACACAATAGTTCCTGCCAATGTACTGGGCAAACTGGGTTTCAAATTCTGTAACTGTAGCACCACCAATATATTTACCAGATCGCAAAATTTCTAGAACTTTGCCTTCTACTTCTCTGCTAATAACTTGATATTGTCTGGTTAGGTCAACAGGGGGAATTGTGTTCACTCGCATATACCGGGAATTTATACCTAGAAGATACCAGATTCTGATTCAAGGTACTAGACCTTATTGAGATATTAACGACTGACACGATTTTTTACAGTATCAAAAATCAGCAATTTCAAACAGCTTATTTGGTAACAAATTTAATTGGGGTAATTATTTAAAATATATTTTCATAACTTAAAACCTGAAACTATCAAAAATACTTTATTTGAAAATTGATATTTTTGATTAATTTTTGGGTATTTTGATTACTAAGAGCATTATTTAGAAGCCTCTAAAATATTGCCATATTTTTTAAATTGTTTGTTGTTTTAATTACAATTCAAAAGCACTTTATGTCTTATAATTTTGAAATTATTGGTATAACCCCTGTTCTTACCTTTTTTAACTATCAACAAGAATTAGAAACCGATCCACAACGCAGTAAAGCTTATCTTGGGAGCTATGATTGTACTTTAGATGCCTTTATTGAATCTACGAAGATGATTCCCCAAAAACCTCAATGGAATTGGGATGAAGTAATAGAAACCATGATTAATTTTTGGCTAAAAAATGAGGATACCGTAAAACAGTGGCGGTCAGAGTTAGATAATATTCAAAAAGACAATCTTATTATTGCTAGAGTGGCAAATTTTGCAGCTTTGCGAACAGAGTTTGAGCAATTAATTCATGTTTAGAGAAGCTACCGCCTACCGCTTTGCGGAGGCGTGTAGAGTATATCAGTCAGGCTTACCAAATTGTCTTTGATATACTATCTCTTCCTTATTGGACTCCAGCTTAATATCAGAAAGAGGATAAGAG
>JASJDF010000353.1 GCA_030065715.1 Xenococcaceae cyanobacterium MO_188.B19
AACTACTAACAAAAAATGACTGCACTTGACACAAAACCTCCAACCGCTGAAGCTGTTGCAGAGTTGAAAAAAACTATTAAAAAACTCAACAGTAGAGCGGGTCAGATGAAGATGGACTTGCATGATCTAGCAGAAGGGTTACCGACAGATTACGAAACATTGATTGAGGAAGCAACTAAAACCTACGATATCTATCGTAAGTTAGCCCAACTCAAACAACAGTTAAAGGCTTGGGAGAAGTCATTATGATTAATGCTTTGGCTTTAACCATTTATAACTTTTATCGGGATTTAGAAGCCCTACAACAAAAAATTAACCAAACAGAGGAGTAATAAGTAATGGCTATGACTGCAACCCCAAACACATTAGCTCAATTCAAAACTTTAACCGATGCAGAAGATTATTTACAGTTTTTTGGCATCGAATATGATCGGGATTTTGTAAATATTAATCGTCTTCACATTTTGAAGCAGTTTTCTTTGCTAATTAGCGAAGTTGATCAAGCTTTTCCCGATGTCAACGAAACAGAAAAACTCGAAAAATATCAACTTGCTTTGGAAGAAGCTTATCAAGTTTTCAAAACATCCAGTCCTTTGGAAACTAAGTTATTTAAAGTATTTCAAACCAAACCCAAAAACTTTGTTTCATTAGATGACCTTGCTAAAAAAGCAGAAGGAAAATAATTGTCGTTAATCGTTAGTCATTAGTTGTTAATTTTCCTAATACGGAAGACAAATAATCAACAACAAATGACATCGAATAGATGGCAAAAAATCAACAACAGAGGACAAGTATGCTGACACCAAAAGAACTAGAACGCTATAGCCGACAAATTCAGCTTCCTGAGTTGGGAGAAGCAGGACAAAAAGCCTTAAAAAATACTACTGCTTTAGTTTCTGGAGTAGGTGGTTTAGGGGGTACTGTAGCTCTTTATCTAGCGGTTGCTGGTATTGGTAAGCTAATTCTAGTTCGTGGTGGCGAGTTACGTTTGGATGATATGAACCGTCAGATTTTGATGACAGATGATTGGGTAGGAAAAACTAGAGTTACCAAAGCCCAAGAAACTCTCAGTCAAATTAATCCTGATGTGGAAATTGAGGCAATCGCTGAATACGTTACACCCGAAAATGCAGATAATCTGGTTCAACGTTGCGATATTGCTCTCAGCTGCGCTCATAATTTTCCCGAAAGAGATTTACTCAATGGGGCTTGTGTGCGCTGGAACAAGCCTATGGTAGAAGCTGCCATGAATAGCATGGAAGCTTATCTAACTACTATTGTTCCTGATAAAACGCCTTGTCTCTCTTGTCTTTTCCCCGAAAAACCCGATTGGGATCGCCGTGCTTTTGGCGTGTTAGGGGCAGTTTCTGGCACTCTGGCTTGTTTGACAGCACTAGAAGCCATCAAACTTATCACGGGATTAGGCAAACCCCTATTAGGACAGCTACTCAATATGGATCTAGCCAATGTCGAGTTTAAAAAACTGCATCTCTACAAAGATCCTGATTGTCCCGTATGTGGTCAGAAGGCAAGAGGCAAGATTGAAGACAAACAACTAACCACTAACTACTAACAAAAAAAGGAGAAACACCATGAGCGTTTATTTAACTGAAAAAGCAGCTTTCAGACTTCGCACTTTTATTCGTGCCGGGGCTGATGAAACTACGACAGAAAAAGGTGTACGTCTCGCAGCAGTTGATGGAGGCTGTAGCGGTTTTGAATATGCCTTAGATATCGTAGAGCGTCCTGAATCAGATGATTTAGTTTATGAACAAGACAAGATCAATATCTATCTAGATCGTAAAAGCGCACCTTTCTTAAATGGGATTGTGGTTGATTTTGTTGAAAGTTTAACTCAAGCTGGTTTTACTTTTGAAAATCCTAACGCTACCGATAGCTGTGGCTGCGGTAAATCCTTTTCTGTCGGAGACGGAACCCCTGAAGCTGTTTCCTGTAGTTAGCAGTATGTGATTTGTTGTTAGTCATTAGTAAATACCAAGAACCAATGACAAAGGACAAAAAACCAATATTTTTGAAGAGGAGAACAAAGCTATGACTACTACATATAAAGTTCGATTAATTAAAGGCAAACGGAAAAAACCACCTGAAATTGATGTGACTATCGATGTTCCCGAAGATGAGTATATTCTCGATGCAGCAGAAGAACAGGATTTAGAGTTGCCTTCTTCCTGTCGTTCAGGAGCTTGTTCTAGTTGTGTAGGCAGAATTGTCGAAGGAGAAATCGATCAAGAAGATCAAAGCTTTTTAGATGATAATCAAATCGAAAAAGGATACGTGCTGCTTTGCGTAGCATATCCTAAATCTGATTGTACGATTAAAACTCATCAAGAAGCTTACTTAGTTTAAGTTTTCATTGGTTATTGGTCATTAGTCCTCAAGGATACTGCTCCGCATATCACTGATTATTGGTCATTAATCATTGGTCATTAGTAAATACAAATAACAAAAGACACAAGATTAATGATAAATAACACACAAAAAATAACAAACAATAAAGGACTAAAGACTAATGACAAACAAAAACAACAAAACTATCTGGAAAATCGTCGTTTATAAAACTGGGTTTTGGTTAGCTGCTGAAGTTTGGCTCAATCTGATTGGCTTAGATGATATTGCGGATTATGGTGAATTTATTTTCGCTCAAGATTTTCTCTTAAATGCCAAAAATCGTAGAACAGTAAAAATTACTGAATATCCACCCCAGTTTTGTTTCCAAATCGAGGATTTTTGCCCCATCCCAGGAACAGTAAGTAAACCCATAGATCTCACAAAAGATAGCTGTAAAAAGAAAGCTGAAATATTTGCAACGAAATGTCAACAGCTGACAAAACCTTGTCTGAAGATACTGTGCCTGACATCAATTCATTCTAGTATATCCATTACTAACGTAGGTTAATGATGATTAGTGGAGAAAAATTAGCTCAAGAATATATTAATGTGATCAATAATTATTATCCTATAGCAGGTAAATTATTGCGTCATTGTTTGGTTAAAATTCTCAGATTAAATACTAATCGTAATCGTACTAAGCGTAATCATAAGGATCATTACTATCTGGGGATTTATTATACGGATAGAATTGGCAGTCGCTTGTTAGAACAACAAGATATTTTTAAGGATACCGCAGAAAACATGGGATTAGTAGAAGTGGTTTTCTTAAATGCTAATCATTTAGTTAAAGATCCTTATTCCAAAATTAAACAGCAAGATTTTCGTTTCTGGCTGGAACTATGTTGGATTGCTAATGAAGAAAATTAATTTTTTTAGGAATTATACTAATGTTAATCGCTAGTTTACTTGTTTTTTGTGTATCTATAGCAGCAATTGTTTTAATTATTCATGAGCATGACGAAATTCATCAATTGGTGGCTTGGTTATCAGGTTTGATCGGAATGATTTGTATTTTCATCTTAACTCCACCTTTGGTTAAAGGTTTATTGGGATTACTATTTTTTTCTATTGGGCATAGACTATTTCCTGTTCATAAGAGTTTTAGATAGTTGGTTATTAGTTATTAGCTATTATTTTTGATTTTTATATACTTTTTTTAAAAGTATTATTTTGTTTTTTGTACATAAACTAAATTTTATTTTATAAAGAAAAAGACAATAAAAAAAATATTTTGTATTTAATTTTACGGTCATCAAAAATATTTTTTACTATTATGAATAAAAGTTGATAGGTAAAGATAATGGATTGTCACAATTGCCATCAAAGCTGCCAAACAAAATCTCGTAATTTAAGGAGTAATTTATTTGATTTTGGTTATAAAAAATCAGTGAAGAAAAATTTTTCTCTGGATTCTAAAACTACTATTGCCCTAGTTGGTTCTCCCAATGTAGGTAAAAGTTTATTATTTAATCTATTAACTGGTACTTATGTTACAGTTTCTAACTACCCAGGTACGACGGTAGAAATAGCCAAAGGTAATAGAATAATTGCTGGGAAAAAAGTAATTTTTTTGGATACACCAGGAATGTATTCTCTAATTCCAATTACAGAAGAAGAAAATGTTGCTAGAAATTTAATTTTGAATCAAAAAGTAGATTTAGTAATTCATGTAGTTAATGCTAAACATTTAGGCAGAATGCTAAATCTAACTTTACAATTGATTGAGGCTCAATTACCTGTTTTGCTGGTAGTCAATATGATTGATGAGGCAAAAAAATTAGGTATTTGGGTGGATGAAAATCAATTAGCCCAGAGACTAGGTATTCCTGTTGTCTCGATGGCAGCAGTAAAAAAAGTGGGATTGAAAAAATTGATCGCCAAGGTAGCAGATTATGTTCGAGCAAATTCTTTATCCATCGCCTATTGAAACTGCAATTACTCGTATTGAGTCTTTAATTGGCGATCGCAAAAATCAGCTCTCCCATCGTAGTATGGCTTTATTGCTACTGCAAAAAGATCCTTCATTGCGATCGCAACTAAAACAAGAACTGAATTTTGCTGAGATTGAGAGAATCATTGCGGAGACTGAAGCAGCTATATCTGAATCATTAACTTTTGCCATCGCCAAATCTCGTCATCAATTAGCAATGGAGATCGAACAAGATGTTACCATTCATCCCCACCAACAAAGGGCTCCTAAACATGAATGGCTGCATCAGTTAACTATTCATCCTGTAACAGGTATTCCCATTCTGGTTTTAGTTCTCTACTTCGGAGTTTATCAATTTGTTGGGGTATTTGGTGGGGGAATATTAGTTGATGGTATTGAAGGGTTTTTTGAGTCTCAGATTAATCCCCTAGTTAATACTGTTATCGCTACTATTTTTCCCTGGGAAATGATCCAAGATTTATTTGCCAATGATTACGGCATCATTACTTTAGGCATTCGCTATGCTGTTGCGATCGTTTTACCCATTGTTACCACTTTCTTTTTAATGTTTTCCCTCTTGGAAGATAGCGGTTATTTACCTCGTATATCCCTATTACTCGATAGATTATTTAAAACCATTGGACTTTCTGGGCGATCTATTATTCCTCTAGTTCTTGGTTTGGGCTGTGGTACGATGGCAACTCTAGTCACCCGCACCCTAGAAAGCAAACGAGAAAGAATTATTGCTACTCTACTTTTAGCTTTAACAATTCCTTGTTCCGCACAATTAGGAGTAATTTTAGGCTTACTTTCTCAAGAACCTACCGCTTTGTTCGTCTGGGGTATGGTGATGGTAACAATCTTTTTAGGCATTGGTTTTTTAGCAGGAAAAATAGTATCAGGAGAAGCTTCTTGTTTTTATATGGAGATTCCTCCTTTACGAGTACCCAGTCTCAACGCAATTCTGACTAAAACTTATGTACGTCTTAAATGGTATTTTTGGGAAATTCTGCCTTTATTTATCTTTGCTTCAGTTTTAATTTGGGTTGGAAAACTGACAGGATTATTTGACTTTATCGTCAGAGGATTAGAACCAATAATGCTGTGGTTGGGATTACCCAAAGAAGCTGCACCTACTTTTTTATACGGCTTTTTCCGTCGGGATTATGGGGCAGCAGGAATGTTCGACTTGCACTCTTCAGGAATTTTAGCAGGTCAACAATTAGTTGTAGCAGCAGTAACTCTAACTCTATTTATTCCTTGTATTGCCCAACTGCAATTTATGTTCAAAGAACGGGGGCTGAAAAATACAATTGCGATCGCGAGTTTTGTTATTTTCTTTGCCTTTTCTCTTGGCTATCTTCTCAATCAATTATTAACTATTATGGAGCTTAGTTTTTAAAATGACCTATCAGAGTTTTTCCGTTGATTATTCTCCCCTAAATTTTTTAGGAGCTAAAACCCAAGGGGTTATTACTGCTATTAGAAATAAAGACGATAAAATTATCAAAAAACTTTTATCAATGGGAGTTCATACAGGAATGCATATTACTTTAGAACAAAGATTTCCGTCTTTTGTGATTAGAGTAGGTCGAACTCGAATTGCGATCGATAAAAATATTGCTAGTTCAATTAAGGTTCGAGTTATTGTTCGTTAGTCCTAAAGGATTCCTAACCCTAAAGGGTATATGCGAAGCGGTATCCTTTAGGACACCTTCGGATAAGGATACACCTTCGGACATTGTACCCTTGTGGTATAACCGCTTCGCATAT
>JASJDF010000354.1 GCA_030065715.1 Xenococcaceae cyanobacterium MO_188.B19
TTGATAATTAAGATATTTTGCTACTTCTTAATTTGTAAAAGACTAGTTAACTTAGTAAGCATATCTTGTAGATTATCTGGAGTAATAACTATTACTTTGTCAGTAAATTTCAATACTATAGAGTTCTTTTCATTGGTAACAAAGGCGCGATAAAGACCTAGTTTTTGATTCCAAAATAATCCAGTTATGCTAAAAAATCCTCCGTTGCCCAAGACACGCCAGGAATTTAACATGGCTTGAGAATCAAATTCTGCTGACACTAATTTGCTCAAATTTACTCGATTTTTCCAAAAAAGACGTTTCACTATAAGTTGTTTTTTCGTAAGTATGTAGCCTCTGACTAGGAAAAGAGCTGCGATTATAATTAATAAGCATGAAGGCAGAAGTGTTTTTAGTAACAGAGCGAAATTCCCTTTTGTCAGCGTTCCACTTTCTACTGTTTTAAATATGGGAAGACCTATTAAAATGAGAATGCAACTAGTCGTCACACTTTTAACGGGCGTTCCCCATGAAGCCTTATAAGTTGCCCTAAATAGTTTCAACCTTCTTGCATTGGAAACACTTCCTCGAAAATCTAGTCTGAACCTTCTTAAGTCACCCAAAAGCTCTCCACATCGAAAGGCACTGCTGCATTCATTCTAGCTGTCAAATCTTCTGGGGGGATAAATGCTGTGGGTTTGAGAACAGTCCAATTCATTCTAGTGATGCGATACAAAGAACGAACATAAGCAAACCTTTCAATAGCAACATCAATTGGAAAGCGAGATACATCTGGATGTTCTCGTTTGATGAGTTCGCGATAATTAGCTTCCAATTCAGTACGAGTTTTAGGAGAACCTAAGACTCGCATTGCAGGACTTTCTTCAGTTCCATTCAGTGGCAAGCCTGGAGAAAGTAAACGATGACTTAGCAACAAGAAGGAAAAGTTTTCTGATTGCTTCAGTTGCTCTTCTTGCTGTTGTAATTGTTGTTCTTTTTCTTTTAGTTGTGATTCTAAAATTTGGATTTGTTCTTGAGCAATCTGCAATGCTTCTGATTCCAATAAATCTGCTTGGAAAGGGGAATTACTTAAGTTATCTCTCTGCACCAAAGATTCAGAAAAAGCGTTATCTTCTGGTACTCCGCCGAGGGAAAACTCTTTACCTTTCCCAGTAGCAGAAATAACTTGTTTGTAGTAATAAAGTAATAATCTTTCATCTTCAGCAAGGCAAGGATTCAGCTTACTGATTACCTTTAAAGATTCTCTATTGAAATTATCTTCTGCTTCTATAAAATGAGTAGCTTCTAATTGTTGTAATTCCATGACTTTAGCAATGATTAATATCGCTTTTTCCTGAAAATTAGGGCATAATATAGCCCTATAACTTGTAATTAATTATCTGAATTAACGACAATGCCTAAACTTTCAAGAGCTTGCTTGTCTGATTCTGAATTAACTTCCACTCCTTCTAGTTTCAACAAATTAGACTGTTTACTTCTTTGATTGGCTAGAGTCTCAGAAAAACTAGCAAAGGAAGGAATATCAGCGTTAAAGCTTTCAATTTGTTTAGCAGTAGAACTTTCAACTTCTAAAGTTCTATCAGCAATACCAACAGCAAATTGATTGATAAATTCTTGCACCTCTTGCAATACTTCTGAGTAAGTTTCTGCTGCTGCTATTGCCATTTTTTCTTCTAAATAATGCTTAAACTTGACTCGGAATTCATGTTTAGCACCTTCACTAGCAATATTCGCCTGGGCTTCTGCTGCTTGTTCAGCCAGGTTATCTAATTTATCAAGAAAGCTCTGGTGATTAGAGTTAAACTCTTTCTGTTCTTCGTTATTCATTATTGTGATTATTGTAGAGTTAATAAGAAATACTTTTGAAGCTAGTAACGTAGATATTATTCTTTAGCTTATCTAGCGATAGTATCACTAATAATCTCTAAAATCAATGCTTTAAATATTTCTTAATTATTGCATTTGTTTAAAATATTGCTTGCAGATTAAGCTAGATATATTGCTTAATCTGATTAATTGTTTTGTTATATATTTATTAACTAATTATTGATTTAAAACCCAATAATAAGCGATCTTTTATCAAAGATGAAATTTACCTTTTCCCCTCAATCTCCTGAAACAGTCGGACGGGAAGCCATAAACTTGGATTTGAGTGGGTGAGCTTAAAAATCTCTGGTTAGGATCTGTTGCTAAAACTGCAATAGGATTGCAAAACATGGAGTGGAATATCTGCTCTATGCTCAAATTAAAAGGTTTCTGTTCTCTTCTCCAGGGAAATTTAATAAGAGAAAGAAATTCAGAAACCCGTCTTTTTATATCTTTTGGCTAATTATTCAAAAAATTACTGAGTAAATTTTGAGCGATTTTTAGGCGAAACAGTTTAAGGATGAAATAAACGCTTAAAAGATAAATTCCACTGAGCAATGGAATGAGTAAAGATGGGGCAAGGTGCATAGTTGTGTATTGCAAAGGTATATATTTAGTTGTCTAGGTTGACTATTGAGAGGTTTTGAAATCTGTTTTATTTGACAGCAAAACTTTCCTCTTATTAATCTCATTAAACGCAATATTGAGAAAGGTAAAATAAAGCTTGCCAATTTACACTTCTTCTCAAAAGAAAATTAGCTACATTACAATTTTTGTTCAACCTATCTGAGAATTATGTCTTTAAACCCTCAAAAATTTGTTGCTTGTCTTGGTAGTTTTTTCCTAAAAAAAAGTATTGAGCAATACTTTTTTTCTAAATATTAACGATTAATAATTTACGTTATTAGTCTTATTTATAATAATAAATCTTTTGTTTAATTTTGGCAAATGATTTGTGTTGATTATCTTTTTCTCAAATATTGAGCCTAGAGTCTGTTTCGCTTGAAAAATCAAAAAAATACTGCCTAAACTAAAGACAGTGTCCGAAAATTGCTAGGTTTTAACATTCGGAGTAACTGAGAAAAGATTTAATCTTAAAGCACAATTGACTAAATGTTTCTATCTTGTTTCTTTCCTGGATTTTGATGGCTTCAAGATATAAGTTTTATGAATCATGAGTTTTTATTGAGACTCACTATTGACAACTAAATCATAGATAGTGACTAAGATGAGCAAGACAAAAAGAGCTAATATTTCCATAAAAGTTTCAACTCTTTTCTACATTAAGCTGTAATTATTTTTAACAGCTTGGCAATTTAGGTAGTATCATATACTATTGTTGTAAAATTAGCAACAAAATCAATCCAAGTACGTATTATTGTCAAAGAGCTTTTAATCAATTGTTAGCCTGAATTGATGACAATCTACTAGATAAAATAAGATAGATTAAATTAACTCAGAATCTACTGCACCTACCAACAATTAATCATGGGATCGACCAAAGCAAAACCAGAAAATAAGAACGCAACAATAAAAGAAGATGCAGCAGTAATCGAAAATTCTGTTGCCAAAGATTCAGAAATGATAAATGATCAACCTCAGTTTCAGGCAGTAGGCATTATCAAAGGTGAAGTCAAGTTTCACGATGATGAGAAAAAAGGCATCAGCGTAATTATCGGCAATAAAGAATATGGTATTGAATGTAGTAAGAGAAATTATGATGCCAGAAGTGGCTTAAAGAAAGAAATAGAAAAGACAGGAAAAACTACCCAAAGATTGATTGTCTATCCCAAGGTGATGCACTTTCCTAAAAAAGAGCAACCTCACAGACTATGGTTTCAATTAGTTGGGTTTGTGCGAGAAAATCATGTAATTGGAATTGCAGAGAAATTAGCAGATAACGAATTTAAACTTTGTGGACTGTGGCAGTTTATTCCAGTTTGCCGTCAGCCTTGCATTTCTATCTTCCTGAACTTTAAGCAGGAGAGATTAGACTATCTCAAGAAGAGTGATGAGCCAGCAACTCAAGCTAGATTTATGAAGGCGAATCATATTCCTGTTCTGTGGAAAGATTCACCCCAAAGACCATTTCGATACAATCCCAGAGGTGGTAAAGACCAAGGACATCCTTACTTTGTACAGATTAAAGCAGCTTTTTTACCTCATCGTGATGCTTTTGGCTTTATGGAGCAACTGGGAGAACCTATCGAACAAGCTCCTAAGTTTATCAAATTGCCCAAGCCTGGTAAAGCTCAAAGCAAAAAGAAATCCTCTGATCAACCCAAGATAAATCAACAGAAAAAGTCTAAAAAATTGATTCTAAAAAGCCAGAAATAGTAAGTAATGTTGCTCTCAAAGCATTACTAGCTATCATTAAAAGTAGTTGGGGTCTAATGCCTCTAACTTGGATTGGGGAACGTAGCTCAATTGGCAGAGCAAGCGACTCTTAATCGTTAGGTTGCGGGTTCGATTCCCACCGTTCCCATGCAAAAAGAGATTTAGCCTCTTCTGGCAGAAGAAGCTAAATAGAAGAAAAGTTTAGAAGCGGTTATCGCGACGACCACCAGCAAAGGAACTTCTGTTTTCACGGGGTCTAGCTTTATTGACTTTTAAAGTGCGCTCCATCCATTCTGCACCATCTAAATCTTCAATGGCTTTGTCTTCATCGCTTTCAGATTCCATTTCCACAAATGCAAATCCGTGCTAGGCGACCTGTTTCCCTATCTTTGGGCATATGGACTCTTGTGACTTTTCCATATTCACCAAAAACTTCATTTAAGTCGTTTTGATCGACTTCGTAAGATAAATTACCAACATAAATTGACATAAAATTATTTTCCTCTCAATGAGTGTTGTGTTTAGAGAGATTTTGATTATTGTTCAAGAAATAGCTCAATACTTTATGGAAGTGACCTAGCAATACTGAATGAAACCTTAATCGTTAATCTGTTAATTCTCGGCTCCCATAGTAACATTTTTCTGGAGAGGAAAGAAAAATACTTTAAATCAAATATTAACCCACAAGATAATCGCGTAAAGCTTTGGGCTTCTTGGCTTTGAGCTTGGTCAAAGCCTTCCTTTCCAGTTGTCTTACTCGTTCGCGACTAAGATTTAATCTTTGTCCAATCGCTTGTAAAGTCCACTCTCTCCCATCTTCTAAACCAAAACGAAACCAAAGTACCTCTCGTTCTTTTGGCTTGAGTTCTGAGAGCATCTTAAATACTTCCTCTTTTAATGAATCTTTGGTGATATTTTCTATTGGTAATGGGGATTTATCCTCGATCATTTCTGACAATTGGGAATCTTTTTCTTTGCCAACCGTCATATCTAACGATATTGGCTCTCTAGCTCTGGTGATATATTCCCTGAGTTCCTCTGATGTAATACCCATTTCTTTGGCTACTTCAGCAGTTGTAGCAGTTCTAGCTAATTTTAAAGCTAATTCTCTTTGTGTTTTCTTGATTTTGTTGAGTTTTTCCATGACGTGGATTGGTAGGCGAATGGTTCTAGCTTGATTAGAAATAGCCCTAGTCATAGCTTGCCTAATCCACCAATAGGCATAGGTAGAAAACTTGTAACCTTTAGTATGGTCGAATTTTTCTACTCCTCTTTCTAAGCCCAAACTTCCTTCTTGAATCAAATCGAGTAATTCCATATTACGATTGAGGTATTTCTTGGCAATAGAAATCACCAGCCGAAGATTACTTTTAATCATTTTGTCTTTGGCTCTTTTACCTTGATACAGAACTTGCTTAAGTTCTTTCTCGCTTAATCCCACAGCTTCAGCCCATTCCTGGTCATCTAGAATTATTTGAGTCTGTTTTTCGAGTTCTTCTTTTTTCTCCAACACAGACATCATGCGTTGAACTTGTTTGGCGAGGATTATTTCTTCGTCAGCTTCTAGTAGAGGAACTCGACCAATTTCTTTAAGATAAGCATTCACTGAATCTTTGGGTTGTCGTGGTGATGTTTTTGACTCGTTGAAAATTACAGTAGTCATCTTTGGGGATATTTGGCTTTTGATTGGTTTAAATATAGTAAAATGTAGTGAATTAAAAGATTAAATCTCTTTTAATTGTTTAATGTTGAAGTAATTGAGTTTATGAGCCTGCTGGGAAAGAAAATATTTACCTGATTCTTTGGGTACTAATACTTATTATTTTCCAAGTGGGCTAGTTAATTTTGGCGACTAAATCTTAAATTATTCATTGCTAGAAAAGTTTAAACTTTAACGTTTCTT
>JASJDF010000355.1 GCA_030065715.1 Xenococcaceae cyanobacterium MO_188.B19
CATTAAAGACATTCTGGGAAGATAACCACTGTCTTCTAGTAGAGAAAACATTAAAAAGTAAGTGGCTACTACGGGTAAAACAATTGCTACAGCATAGCGGATACCTAGAGTAATGATGCCATAGTCATGGGCAATTAAGTCTTGAATTGGTTGCCAAGGAATGATTTGGGCTGTAATTTGATTGACTATGGGGTTAATTTGCCCTTCGTAAAAGCCTTCAATACGATCAACTAATTCTCCAGCCCCAAACTCCCCGACAAATTTGTAAACTCCAAAATAAAGAATAAGGACTAAAAGGGGAAATCCCGTAATCGGATTGACTGTAAGATGATGCAGAGTTTCGGTTAAAGAAGTTTGAGTTTTTTGGGTTTCTTGTAATACTATACTTTCAAGCCTACGAGCCTGTTGTTGTCTGGTTTGAGAGATCTCCAAATTTACAGGAGATTCCAGTTGATTCTGGGCAACAGCAAGGATAATTTCTACTTCTCGACATTGTTCGTTGTCCTTTTCCAGGGCTGACCATAATAAGGGGTCTTTTTGCAATAGGAGTAGGGCAAGACTCCGAGAGGAAAGAGCGTATTCGTTAAATAGATTACTTTTTCCCCAATTATTTAACCAGGTTTCTAGAGACGCGATCGCCTCTTCAATCGGTTCTTGATATACTACTTTGCCAGTCATTTTAGTGCCTTAATTAAACTGGAATTGCCACTTGCTGTGACTGTAAACATTTCGCGATCGCATCTTTTAACTCATCAATACCTTGGTTTAGTGCTGCGGAGATTAAAATAACTGGAATTCCCAATTCTACGGCTAAGGCTTTCTGTTGTACCTTAAGCCCTAAACGATGAGCTTCATCCATCATATTAACTGCCAACAATAAAGGTAGCCCTGCTTCTATTAGCTGGAAGGTTAAAGGCAACATCCGCCCCAAATTTTTGGCATCTACAACATGAATAACAGCAGTCAAAGTGGTTTTGAGCAGTAAATCTCTGGCGACTCTCTCTTCATCACTAATAGGTACTAGAGAATACATACCAGGAGTATCGACAACCAAAACATTTTGTTCTCCAATCTTGGCTATTCCTCGACTCACTTCTACTGTGGTACCTGGATAGTTAGATACAGTGACATAAACCCCTGTAAGGCGATTAAACAGAACACTTTTGCCAACATTGGGCATTCCCACTAGGGCAATTTGACCATCTTGAGATGAGACTTCCAAAGGAGTAGAAGTTTTACGAAATAGTTTCCACCAGCCTTGAGATTTTTTGTTGGCACAATGGTTTTTCTCGCATTGATGACAATTCATTTTAATTATCCTTATAAGTAGTGGAGCCTTAATCAATCTCTTTATTATCTATATGCTTTTTTTATTGATAAAATCTCTTAAAATTATCATCTCGCGATAAGAGGAAAAATTTTTAAAAGTTTATAAATACTTAATCTTTAACTAGCTGCTCTGGCTTTTTCAGGCTTTTCTAAAAAAATTGCTTGTAGATTATTGCTAATAATATGCAAAAATGAATAAAAATTTATTGAGATATACTTTTAGTAATGAGGAGCGATAAGTAATGTCACTTATTAAGGGGAATAAATCCGTTTTGACCAACGGTCACCCGCAGGCACCTTCGTTTTACGGAGGTGTACGGGTGACCCTTCAACTCAAGGAAATGATTAAAAATCAACACAAGGAAGATAGTATGGCTCTTATGGGTTTAGGAGCCATTATGGTAGGAACGATTGTTCTACCAACTATGGTGAAATTAGGTAAACCAATCCTTAAAAGCCTTATTAAAAGTGGACTAGCTCTTTATCCCCCGAAAAAACCTCTTCATAACTCTAAGCTTGAATTTCAACAACTGAAACTAATCAGTCCCAGGAACAATGATTTGAATCTCAATTAACTCCAATTTTGTTAGCAATATTTACCATACAGTTGTTTATCAATTGCCAATAATTATGATTAGATGTGCAGTTCCTACTCCAGCATTCCACTTAGTCGGTACAGTTAGTAAATTTGTCTTAAAAAAACACGGAAAGGTTAAAAGTTTTGAATTAAAAACCCCACAAGGTAATTTTTGTTTTAAAGTTCCTCACAAATTACATAGAAGATTAAATTGTCAGCTATATCCTAATATTAAGTTGGAAGTCCAAGGTAAAGTTGATATTTGCCCGAAAAAAGCCAAAATAAAGCTTGAACTAGAACAAATTAAGGTAATTTCAACACCTCCTAGTCCTCCACCTTTTGACTTAGAATTTTTCAATAGTACGACTTTAGAAGACAATATAACTGTAGAAAACAATACTGCTTTAGAAAACGGTACGACTTCAGAGCCAAAAGGCAAAATTTTACTCTGTAAAAAATCTTCTTGTTGGAAACGAGGCGGAAAAGCCATTTATGACAAAATTACAGAAGAATTACAAGAACAAGGTTTAGAAAATAGTATAACTGTCAAAAAAACTGGCTGTATGGGACGTTGTAAATCGGCACCAAATTTAGTTGTTTTACCAGATAAAGCTCGTTATAAGTGCTTTAACCAAGGAGAAGTAAATGATTTAATTGATACTCATTTTCTTTCCCAATACAATTTTTAAGTGTAAAATAATCAAACGTAGCTTTTGCTAGATAAATGTTCTCTTTACCTCTTCGTAACCAGAACTAATTAGAACATCCTAATCAGTTTTAGTTGTCAAAAATAGACACTGATTAGAGAAAATAGAGTTAAAACATAAAAATTGAAAGAGATTTACAAAATGCTTGTAAATCTCTTTCTAATAGGTAATTAAAAATTACTGTTTTTTATTTAATTATTGCAACTCACTATTAGTTAAACGACCACAAACTTAGAAGCAACATCTGAGAAAGAAGGTTTATTTTCGAGGAAAATAAATTGTTGATTGTTAAAGGACAAATCGCCAGTTCTTTCATCGTAAGTAAACCCATTACTAGAGCCAAAGCCTGTACGGGAAACTTCAATGCGATCGCCTTCTCTGGCATTAAAGTCTGTGATGGTATCAAGGCTCCCATCTAGAGAATTGAAAACAAAAGTATCTGCACCTCTTTCCCCAGCTATAACATTATTGATTCCACTGGCGATAATGCGATCATTTCCTCTAGAACCGATGACATTTTCAAAATTGCGGACAATTTCAGATTTACCACTCTTAAATACAAGCTTATCAGTACTCATATCCCAAGTAAAAGCGGATGAGCCGTAGCTATAGGATACGGTATCGTTACCTGATCCCCCATTTAGAAAATCTATGCCAAAACCACCTTCAATATAATCATTTCCAGCAAAGCCTCGAATTACATTAGCTTGTTCATCTCCAATTAGCCGATCATCACCATTTGTCCCATTCAATCCAGGAGTGGGTGTAGGGTCTGGTGTAGGTGTGGGATCTGGTGTAGGATCTGGACTTGGTGGATTGCTACCCAAAGGAGTTACTGAACCGCGACCACTACCATAAATACTCCGAATTCCATCAACATCGTCTTTTAATAAAAAGCCACTCCCTAAACCATTAAAGCGGTTTTTAATAGTTGGATTCATAATAGCACTAGTCCCACTTTCATGGTCTAAGCCTAAACTATGACCAATTTCGTGAACCGCAGTCTCTAAAAATAAACTAGTACTCCATCTCTCGCCATTATCAAAAGTGATATCGCCACTGATATTTGCTTGACCAGGAAAATAAGCATAAGCTAAAGTACCACTACGACCGTCGATATAGTCTTGACCAATACGAATTTGAGCATCCCTAGGATCATCTTGTACTTCTCTAAAATTTAGAGGCGCAACTTCTGACCATAAACGAAAAGCCTCTTGAATAGCAGCTTTAGCATCAGCTACACTAATACCATTTAGACCGCCATTAAGAAGATTGCTGAAGCTGTAAGTAATATTTACAGGATTGCCTCTTCCACCTGGTTGAGACCATTTACTACCACCTGCATTGAAGAAAGCCATGTTTTCAAATCTTTGACCTTCTTGAGTTGCATTGTCTCTTGCTTCCATTGGATTACCACCACAAGAACAACAGCTACAAAGACCACTATGTTGAAAATCTTTTACTTCAACTTCAGGGACTAAAGACTCATTTACTGCTGTAAAATAATCTTGAATACTTTCTCTAACAGTATTTAGTAAATTCTCTGAAGAAAAATTTGTAATATCTTCTATTAAATCGAAATTCACAATGGGATAATTTTGATTCCAACTTTCGATTTCATCAACAATCTGTTCTCTTAAAATATCCCTTATTTTAGATTGCTGGTATTTACTTAAATAGTCATCTATTTTAAGTAATTTTAACGAGTTTATTTCTACTTGTAAACTGTTTAAGTTCATGGATATACTGAATAATTACCAGAGTTTTTACTTTACTTTGGAGCTATATTCATCATTACTTCATCTTAAGAGCCATTTTTCTTCTTAAAAAGAATTTTTTAGAATATTGCTAGTAAAGCTTAGAGTTTCATGACTTAGTTAATCATAAAAAAGTAAAAAAAGAGTTAATAAAATTACAATTATATTTTGAACTTAATACAATATTGATTTTAATTAAAGTTTAAGATAGTAGATACTCTTTTTGTCTGGAAAAATCTCTATCAAAATAAAATTTTGTTTAATAGAAGACTAACGATAACGCTTGAAGCATTGAAAGCCCAAAAAATCATAGTAGTAATTGATGAAACAGGAGATAGAAAAAAGGGAACAAAAACAGATTATGTAGCTCGACAATATTTGGGAAGTGTCCTAAAGGATTCCTAACCCTAAAGGGTATATGCGAAGCGGTATCCTTTAGGACACCTTCGGATAAGGATACACCTTCGGACATTGTACCCTTGTGGTATAACCGCTTCGCATATGGGCAAAATAGAAGAAACTTATTTCTGCGGGACTCCTGACTATATCCTGTCTTGTTTTTACCTATCTTGTTAACCATGAGATTCCTGCGTCAAAAAAATCATAACTATATGCGAAGCGGTATCCTTTAGGACGAACTACTAACTGACTTTATATTATTACCCGCTAATAAACCTGAATTTAAAGCAGCTTCAACATTATTCCCTCCACACCAATCACCACAACAAATTAGAGGTAAAGGAGTATTTATAGATAGATAAGGTACTGATAAATGATGATTAGGAATAGCATATCGCCACCGATGTACCTGAAAATTTTGAGGAGAATTTAACCAAGGTAATAACTGAGAAGAAGCCGTTTCTAATAGGGTTTTCCCAACACTAATTAAATCTGAACTGTCTAGATAATTTTGGGCAAATTGGGCGGTGCTATGAAGTACGAAAATTGGTTTAGTTGGATGTTTTCTTTTGCTACTATCTATAGCAATCCAGGATAGATCGGAGTTATTTTTGAATCTTACTCCTTGCCATAATGGTAAATGCTCTAGATATTTACTTTCATACTCAGCCATGACAGCAATACAAGGATTAAAAGTTACTGACTGTAACTGAGTGATAAATTCTGAGGGGAGTTTATCTTTGATACTTCTTACTAGTTCTAAGGCTTGGGGAGCAGGAATGGCAATTACCAGTTTTTTGCTATAAATACTAGCAATTTTGTTATCTAAGTTATAAATGATCTCCCAAGATTTATTTTTATCAAGCTTAATCTCTGTCGCTCGGTGCTGTTTACGAATATCTAAATCTTTAGCGAGGTATTTGGCAATAGCATTAACTCCTGAATTGGCAACATACCGCTTAATCACAGGTGTTTTTCTAAGATTCCCATCAGCATCAAGTTCATAAATATCACTTTGCCAAAGTTGCAAGATATTATCTTGTTGGAGTTGTTTAACTAAATTTTCTGTATTGGAACCTTGAACTTCTAGATAGGGTAAACCATGATCTAAAGGCTGATTATCAACTCGGCGGGAAGCACATCTACCTCCCACCCCACGAGATTTATCGAGAATCACTACTTCATATCCTCGCTGTTGCAAAGCAGATGCACACATCAAACCCGATAAACCAGCACCAATTACGACCACATCATAAATAGTCATTTCAGTTAACAGTTATCAGTTGTCATGGAATATT
>JASJDF010000356.1 GCA_030065715.1 Xenococcaceae cyanobacterium MO_188.B19
ATTAATTCAGAACATACCAATACTTATATTAATTTGGGAAGACTCTATTACAAAATAAAATGTTTTGAAGAAGCAATAAAATATTATAACGGTGGAATTAGTTTAAATCCTCAACAACCACCTTGGGTTTATCGTTTTTTGGGCAATTGTTTGCAAGAATTGGGCTATTTAGAAGATGCGATCGCAAAATACAACCATGTTCTCAGTTTACCTACTTGCCCTCCGATGACTTATATCGAATTAGGTAACGCTCTCAAAAAGCAACATCGTAATCAAGAAGCAGAGCAAGCTTATCAAAAAGCAATAGAATTAAACCCTCAATTATCTGCTTTGGTTAAATCTTTAAATGCTCAATAATCAAGGATTTTGTTTTAATTAGGTTTTCAATCTTAAACGATAAATGTTAAATGACGAGGAATGCTATATCATTGTCAATAGAGATAACTAATTGAGATTATGCCCTATGCCTCACTATACCGCAGAGTCTTTAAAGGCAGAGTTAAATGCCAAAGGTTGGCGAATGACACCGCAACGGGAGAAGATTCTCCACGTTTTCCAAAATCTGCCCAAAGGAGATCATTTAAGTGCCGAAGAATTACACGATCTTTTTGAAGCTAGGAACGAAGGCATCAGTCTCTCTACAATTTATCGCAGTGTTAAGCTAATGACTCGTATGGGGATTTTGCGAGAGTTGGAATTAGCAGAAGGACACAAACATTATGAACTAAATCAACCCTATCCCCATCATCATCATCATATTGTTTGTATTCAATGCAATAACACTATTGAATTTAAAGATGATTCGATTCTCAAACACAGTTTAAAACAGTGCCAGAAAGAAGGATTTCAACTAATAGACTGTCAGTTAACAGTGATGACTATTTGTCCTGAAGCATTAAGAATGGGATGGCCCTCCGCTTTACCTAGTGACTGGTGTTGCACTCGCATGATCTCAGAAAGTAAATGAGAAAATTAGTTGTAGCTACAGGAAATCCTGGCAAACTTCAGGAAATGGAGCAGTATCTTGGTGGCTTAAATTGGGTTTTAACCTTAAAGCCTCAAGAATTAGAAATCGAGGAGACAGGTACTACTTTTATCGAAAATGCCTGTCTAAAAGCATCTGAAACTGCTAAGGCTTTAGGAGAATGGGCGATCGCAGATGATTCGGGACTGGCTGTAGATGCCCTAAATGGTGCGCCTGGTATCTATTCTGCTCGTTATGGTAAAACTGACGCAGAAAGAATTGAGCGGTTGTTAAGAGAATTAGGAGATAACCCTAATCGTAAAGCCCAATTTATTTGTGCGATCGCGATCGCATCTCCTGATGGTTCAATCAAACTACAAGCTGAAGGTATTTGTCCAGGAGAAATTTTAGCTGCTCCTGTCGGTGAAGGGGGATTTGGTTATGACCCAATTTTTTATGTCCCCCAATATCAACAGACTTTCGCAGAAATGACCCCCCAAACCAAAGGCAAAATCAGTCATCGAGGATTGGCTTTTGAGCAACTATTACCCCAATTAATGTGAGTTAAGAGTTAGTAGTCAGTAGTTAGTAGTGACCTTAATCAGCATTTTTACGATACCAATCGATCGTATTTTTCAATCCTTGGCGTAAATCAGTTTGTGCCACAAAACCAAATTTTTCTTTGGCTCGATTAGTATCCAAACAGCGACGGGGTTGACCATTGGGTTTATCGGTTTGCCAAATAATTTCCCCTTTAAACTCCATTAGTTCACAAATTAGTTCTACCAAATCTTTGATGGATATTTCATAATTAGTTCCCAAATTAACAGGCTCAGGTTCATCATATTGTTGAGTTGCGATCGCAATTCCCCTGGCTGCATCGGTAGAATAGATAAACTCACGAGTGGGGCTACCATCTCCCCATACAGGAAGTTCTTTGTCTCCTCGCTGTTGTGCTTCATGAACTTTGCGGATTAGGGCGGGAATCACATGGGAACTGCTAGGATCGAAGTTATCTTCTGGTCCATATAAATTTACTGGTAAAAGGTAAATACCATTAAAGCCATATTGGAGACGATAGGATTCTAACTGTACTAAAAGAGCCTTTTTTGCCACCCCATAAGGAGCATTAGTTTCTTCAGGATAACCATTCCATAGATCGTCCTCCTTAAAAGGTACAGGAGTAAATTTTGGATAGGCGCAAATTGTCCCCACACAGACAAACTTATTCACTCCTCCTTGATAAGCAGCGTGAATTAACTGCGCTCCCATCATCAAATTATCGTAAAAGAGTTCGGCGGGTTTCTTCTGATTTAGTCCAATACCCCCCACATGAGCTGCTAAATGAACCACAATATCTTGTTGTTCTACAGCTTTATGACAGTTATCAAGCTTTCTGAGATCACAATCACGCGATCGCGGTATAGTAATCTTATCCAGACTAGCTCCTGCTTCACAGAGTTGTTTAACTACTTGTTTGCCCAAAAATCCCGCACCACCAGTAACGAGAATCCGCTTATCATTCAAATTCAGCATGATTAAGTTGAATAAAATTAATTATTAATCTACAGTCGAACCTACACTCAGGCGAATATGAGCATTATCCGTATTGGACCTACTATCTTTTCCATCGGGAGTGGGCAAACCTAGAGCTAAGAAATCTGCGTTTACCATGAGCCTAACTAATCCCTCAAAATCAACGGAAGGTTCCCAACCCAATTTAGCTTTGGCTTTACTAGGATCGCCAATTAATAAATCAACTTCAGCAGGGCGCAAATAGCGTTCATCAAAAGCTACATAATCTTCCCAATTCAGATTAGCGTAGCCAAATGCTACTTCTAGAAATTCTTTAATTGAATGAGTCTCTCCTGTCGCTACTACATAATCATCAGGCTCATCTTGTTGTAGCATCAACCACATAGCTCTAACATAATCTTTGGCATAGCCCCAGTCTCTTTTGGATTCCAAGTTTCCCAGATAGAGCTTTTTTTGAGTACCAGCTACGATTCTGGCTAAAGCCCTAGTGATTTTGCGAGTTACGAAGGTTTCTCCTCTGCGAGGGGACTCATGATTAAATAAAATACCGTTACAAGCAAACATATTGTAAGATTCACGGTAATTGAGAGTTTGCCAATGAGAATAAACTTTCGCACAAGCGTAAGGACTACGGGGATAGAAAGGGGTTGTTTCTTTCTGAGGTACATCTTGAACTTTGCCAAACATCTCAGAAGAACCAGCTTGATAAAACCTAACTTGAATGCCAGTGCGTTTCTGATAATCTCGGATTGCTTCTAAAAGACGCAATGTGCCCATTCCTACTGCATCTACCGTGTATTCTGGGGAATCAAAACTGACTCTAACATGAGATTGGGCTCCCAAATTGTAAATTTCTATGGGTTTGACCTCTTCTAAAATCCTCCTCAATGTAGTACCATCTGTTAAATCTCCATAGTGGAGAAATAACTTGGCTTTTGGATCGTGAGGGTCTAAATACATATGATCGATGCGATCGGTATTGAAGGTAGAAGTACGGCGAATGATACCATGAACCTCGTATCCTTTCTCTAACAATAGTTCGCTTAAATAAGAGCCATCTTGACCAGTAATACCCGTGATTAAAGCTCGTTTGGATTCAGTCATACTCTATCTTCTAATCTATAATACCTATTTATTTTGATTGTAAGAAAAATGTCCTAATCCAGTAATAATTAAAATTACAATCAGGGATATTATGACAAAAAACTGTCAAAATATTCATCTAATACAGAACATTGATTCATTTATTTATAATTATTTGCAATAAGATTATCTTAAAATATAAACCGATCGCCCCAAGCAAAATAAAAATTCTAATTCATTAAAATTTGCCAGTCACAATCGGTTTAAGAATAATAGTACTTATAAATTAATAAGCACCATTATTGTAAGGAAAGACAACAATTCCTATGGTCTTGATCACGATCCAAAGGTCTAGTATTAAATTATGGCTAGTAGCATAATAGACATCAATTTGAATTCTTTTAGGATAGGGAATATCATTTCTCCCAGATACTTGCCATAATCCAGTAATACCGGGCTTAATTTTTAAGACAGTATTAATTCGACGACCATACTTATGTAGCTCTTCTGGTACGAGTGGTCTGGGTCCTATAACACTCATATCCCCTTTTAAAACATTCCAAAATTGGGGAAATTCATCCAAGCTAGTCAGACGTAAAAAATGCCCGATTTTGGTGATTCTAGGGTCTCGTTTTAGCTTAAAGTTGTCGTTAAATTCCTGACGCATTTCGGGAGATTCAGCCATCATAGTCTCTAAAACCTCATCTGCATTAGTTACCATAGTACGGAATTTAATACAGTTGAAAGGTTGAAAATCTTGACCGATTCTCTGCTGAACATAAAATATTGGTCCTGGGGAACTAAGAGCAACTAAGAGTGCCAAAACCAAATATACGGGAAATAAAAAAATTAAGACTAATAAAGAAAAAACAATATCAAATAAACGTTTAGCAACGTCTCCATCTAAAGCTCTAAGGGAAAAGCCTTGGGGCTTTCTGGGATTAGCAAAAGGTCGAAACCTTTTTTTGAGAACCCTTCTTAAAACTTTGACAGAGTCAAGTTGGCTGTTTGTAGCAGTCATCTCACTCCTTCACATCACATCACACCACACAATCCCAATAATAAAGCCATAAAGGACAATCACAACCTATTCCCAAAACAAATTTCTGATTTTAGGTTTCTCTTTGTCAATTATGATCATAAAATTCACTACAGCACTTATCGAGAAATTCTTGATAAGACTTTTGAAATCTTGGGGAACTAAATTTAGCTGCTTGTAAACAACATTGTTCTGAACTGATTTGACTAGCAACTTGTTCAAATGTTTCAACTGCTTGAATTATCGCTGTTGTTGTTTGTACTGGAAAAAATAAACCAGTACCCGTTTGGGGATTTTGTCTAATATCTTTGACTGTTTCTAATGCACCACCTCCTCCATAGGCAATGACGGGTGTTCCACAAGCTTGAGCTTCTACTAAAGCAATCCCAAAATCTTCACAAGCAGCATACACAAAAGCTTTAGCTTTTGCCATATAATCTGCTACCACATCTTGGGGCTGCAAGCCCATAACCTGCACATTTGGTTTGGCTAACTGACGGATTAGGTTAATGTCAGAGCCAGAACCAATGACTACTAGAGGCTTCTGTAGCTGATTGAATGCCTCAACGATTAAAGATACTTTTTTATAACTAACTAAACGACAAACTGTCACATAAAATTCCGATTTTTCTGAGGATGATATCTGTAATTTATTAAATCTTGCTACCGCTACTGGAGGATAGATTACTTGGGCTTCACGACGATAACAACGCCAAATACGACGCGCTGTATGATGAGAATTAGCAATAAAATAATCGACGCGATTTGCCGAAATTACATCCCACTGACGCAGTTTATGGAGAATATATCTAGTGGCAATACCAGTAATACCTGAGCCTCGTTTATCCCCTTCTAGATAGTCAAAAGTTAGATCCCAAGCATAGCGCATCGGAGTGTGACAATAACAAATGTGTAATTGATGGGGGCTAGTTAACACAGCTTTAGCTACTGCATGGGAAGATGATAGTATAACCTCATATTCTCTTAAATCCAATTGTTCGATCGCGATCGCCATCAAAGGCAAATACTTTTGTACTCCATTACGCACTAAGGGAAAATGCTGTAAAAAAGTGGTACCAATTTGCCGTTGATAAAGATAGCTATCAGGATTAACCGACTCGAAATCAATTAGAGCATAAAGATTAGCGTTGACACATTCCAGTATTTCTTTGACTACCAACTCTGAACCCCCTGTCGCTTTAGGGGTAAACCACTCGTGGACTAGAGCATATTTAGTTTGTGCCAAGCCAAAACAGTTGGTATCCAATATCTAACCGTGAAAATGCTAAATTTTCAGGGATTTTAACATATCTGATGCTAGAAGTGCAGAGGGTTATATAATTTAAGATCCCCTGGCGTATTCCAAAAGGATTGTAAATAACCATGCTAAATCCCAACTTGGATGAAATCCAATTGAACAAAGAGGAGTATCAAAC
>JASJDF010000357.1 GCA_030065715.1 Xenococcaceae cyanobacterium MO_188.B19
CAAACCGAACCTTGTTGGAACATAATCAACTTTTCCCTAGAAAAAGAACCTGGTTCTCCCCGTCACTATCCTTACCGTTTCCTCTTTGAGTAAGTTATCTAGCCAATGCACCACGTTTCCATCCGCACCGCTAATATCCATAGTGCGATCGCATTCTATGAATTATTAGGGTTTACAGTTCAAGAAAGATTCACTACAGGATACACTTTAGCTTGCTGGATGGAAGGACTACAAGGCAGGATCGAATTAATCCAAATTCCTGAACCCAAGCCCGCTCCCGATGCTTTTGGTGATGAGCATTATGTAGGTTACTATCATCTGTCTTTCGATCTGACAAAAATTACAGATAGCCTTCCCAATTGGTTAAAGAATTTACAGCAAAAGTTTGACTCCGCAACAGCAAATAATCCCGAACAAGTACAACCTCTCAAAATACTATTATCCCCTACTCAGCAAATGATTGGCGATCGGGTTTACGAAGTGACTTTTATTGCTGACTCTGACGGCTTACCCCTAGAATTTATTCGATTTCTCACCCCGATTAACTAGGTAAGCAGAATTATTTGTACAATCCATTTGTCCCCAACACCTAATACTAAATCCTGTTTAGATACAACACTTTAAATTTGTGGGAATTTAGAATGCAGAATTTAGAATTCAGAAAGGTTTAAGCTAACTCTACGCTTTAAACTAAAAATATACTTTGGTAAGCGGATTTAGTATAATTTCTATACCTAACACCTAATACCTAAACTAGGAACGATAAACAGGTAGAGTGAAATGAAAGCTACTACCATCATTTGGCGAGCTATCTACCCAGATTTGACCATAATGAGCGCGGACAATTTTACGGCATAAAGAAAGCCCTAGACCATAACCTTCTTGACTTTCATCTCGTTTTAGGCGAAAGTTTCCTTCAAAAATATGTTCTTGTTTTTCTAGGGGAATACCATGTCCTGTGTCACAGATACTTACTTGTAATTTTTGGCTGGTACGATGCAAGACAACTAAGTTTATATGACCCCCTTCTGGAGTGTATTTAATGGCATTATCTAGCAGATTAACTAGTAATTGACGAATTAACTCTCCATCTACGTAAACAGAAGGGATATCTTGGGGTATATCCTGCTGGAAAATTTGAGATTTAGCTTTGAGCTGTTTGCTAGTTTGAGCGATCGCATCTTGACATAAATCCTTTAAATTAAATTTATCAGGATTAACCTCTAGTTTGGTGCTAACGCTGCGAGAACTTTCTAACAAGTCAACAATCATGCGTTTCATAATGCCAAACTGACGACGAGATTGCTGGTACAGTTGGCTTCTAAGTTGCTCCTTTTGAGTTGTTTTTTCCTGGTGTTCTGACAATTCTAAAGTTTCCATTGCCAAAGAAGCTGCGGTCAAAGGATTACGAAGATCGTGTGCCAGCATTGCCAAAATTTGATCTTTAAATCTTAGCTGTTGAGATAGTTGCTCTTTTTGTTGCTGTAAGCTGAAAATTTCATCAGATAGACGAATCAATTCTTCGGAATAACCTACAGGATTGGTTACAGGTAAAGTAGACAATGATTCTTCTTGTTCCGTAGTTGTCTGAGAATCCCTAACAGACTCAGTTTGTAAAGCTGCTTGCCATCTGGGCCACCACTGCTTTAACTGAGAAATTAAGTTGCTTCCTGCCAAGGTTTGCTGAGGACTGGGAGATATTTTGACCAAAGCAGGGGTAGTTATCAGCTTAAAATGCTCTACTAGATGGGGCTGCTTGCCAATATCTATGACCTCTAGTTTAAAATCTTTGGTCATTCTTAGGTCATCTAAAAAGGCGTAAATTTGCCTGGTATTTTCCTGGGACGTAGGACGTTCGTTAACAAACAATAGTAGTTGAAGAGAACCTTGTCCACAAATCTCTTGCCAATGATCTTCTTGCTTACTATACAATTGCAACACTAGAGGTAAAATTTAACGTATCTTAAGAATTAATTATCTTAAGTTCAATTTTCTTATTATAGTTACACATAGAAAGATAAGTGTCTATTATTTTGCGATTAATAATCTTCATTGATAGCACTAAATTACCCTCAAATTTATAAACTCACTAAATTAACACAAACTTTCTGTTTCTGACTGAACTTTTTTGAGGGATAATCTTAAGATATCATAAACTTTACTCAGATTGCTTCAACTATCAACTTCATAAAATAAGGTTGCGGAAATATTATCATGGCTCTCGGTTATCTTGCCTTAGTTCTTCACGCCCACTTACCATTTGTACGACATCCAGAAAGTGACTATGTCTTAGAGGAAGAGTGGTTATTTGAGGCAATTACGGAAACTTATGTTCCCTTGCTGCAAGTTTTTGAAAATTTAAAGCGAGATGGGATTGACTTCAAAATGACCATGAGTATGACACCACCCTTGGTGTCTATGTTAAGAGACCCACTTTTACAGGATCGTTATGATGAGCATTTAGCTTTACTCCAAGAGTTAATCGAAAAAGAAATCGATCACAATCAACACAACGGTCATATCCGTTATCTTGCGGAGTATTATGCTAACTCATTCAAACAGATTCGTCAGACATGGGAAAGTTATGATCGCGATTTAGTCAAAGCTTTTAAACAATTTCTCGATAGTAATAATCTTGACATCATCACTTGCGGTGCTACCCATGGTTATTTACCACTAATGAAAATGTATCCCGAAGCTGTTTGGGCGCAAATTCAGGTAGCTTGCGAGCATTATGAAGAAAACTTTGGTCGTTCTCCTAAAGGTATTTGGTTGCCAGAATGTGCCTATTATGAAGGATTAGAAAGGATGCTGGCAGATGCTGGTCTGCGATACTTCTTGACCGATGGTCACGGAATTCTCTATGCTCGTCCTCGTCCTCGTTTTGGTAGCTATGCACCAATTTTTACCGAAACTGGGGTTGCTGCTTTTGGTCGAGATCACGAATCATCTCAACAAGTTTGGTCTTCTAAAGTAGGATATCCAGGAGATCCAGAATATCGGGAATTCTATAAAGATTTGGGCTGGGAGGCAGAATATGAATATATTAAGCCCTACATCATGCCCAATGGTCAAAGAAAAAATACTGGAATTAAATACCACAAAATTACTGCTAGGGATGGAGGCTTATCAGAAAAAGCCCTCTATGACCCATACTGGGCAAAGGAGAAAGCAGCGGAACACGCAGCTAACTTTATGTACAATCGGGGTCAGCAAATTCATAATCTGAGAGGATTTATGGATCGTCCTCCTATCGTAGTTTCTCCTTACGATGCTGAGTTATTTGGTCACTGGTGGTATGAAGGTCCTTGGTTTATTGATTTTCTCTTCCGCAAGAGTTGGTATGACCAAGATACTTACGACATGACCCATCTTTCTGATTATTTGAGGGGTAATCCCAATCAACAAGTATGTCGCCCTTCTCAGTCTAGTTGGGGTTATAAAGGCTTCCATGAATATTGGTTGAATGAAACTAATGCTTGGATTTATCCCCATCTACACAAAGCAGCAGAAAGAATGATTCAATTGGCTTCGCGAGAACCAATAGATGAGTTAGAATGGAAGGCTTTGAATCAAGCTGCACGGGAATTATTGCTGGCGCAGTCTTCTGATTGGGCATTTATCATGCGTACTGGTACAATGGTACCCTACGCAGTGAGAAGAACCCGATCGCATTTACTGAGATTTAACAAATTATACGAAGATATCTTAATTGGAAAAATCGATTCTGGTTGGTTGGAGAAAGTCGAAAAAATCGATAATATCTTTCCCAATATTAACTATCGTACCTATAGAACTTTGTAGAAATTAAAACAGGTATAGGGACTAAGGAAATGCTTTAGCAAATAAATTACAAATTATTGGCAAAGTAATCCTTATTATCCCTGTTTCCTATTCTGTTCTTTTTGTTCAAATCATCTGCTTTCTTGTGCCACATCATTACACATAACTAAGTGAATAATGTTTTGTGCTACTTCATAAGCTTCTGAACCAGTTTGATATAAGTCGTAAGGTTCAAATAAGCTTCCATCACGAAGGATAATACTATATCTCCAACCTAGGTCAGGGGTATGATAAACCGCCACTAAATAGTTGTGAATGGTACCAAAATACTGGATTGTCATATCAAAAATTGTAGAACTTGGTTTTAAATTACTGTGTTACTAATAATTTCGAGGTTCATGATATAGCTTTTTGAGATTAAAAGACATCCCGTAAATTAACTATTGTTCCTGTATTGTTCTTAGCTTTAAGATAATAGAGATATTACGTAGATGATGTAAATTACACCTAAAATTTTTAAAGATTATGTAAACTAAATTACATCTTGATTTTGAATACAATCCGCCTTTAATAAATATAAATTACTATTATTTAATACCACACATTTTCCCTGATTTATCAGTTTTTTTATGGCAAAATCTTCCGATTTTTCCATCTTAGCGATCGCATCTTCAGTGATTTCTGTAAAAGAGCTTCTAATTAACCAGTCTTTTTCTAATAAATATTCAGGAGTAAAAGCATCATAATCTAATAAAAAATAACTTATTTTATATGTACTAATCAATTTTTTTATATCTTTTAAATTTGAACTGTATTGAGCTTTAATTAAAGCAATAGTTTTTTGTTGAAACTGTTGATAATATTTTGTATGATAAGCTATAGCAAATTCTCTAGCTACTAATACTGAACGATGAGTAAAAGCAGGAAGAATATCGGCTTCTGAAGACAAAGATGCGATTACAATATCTTTAGGTTGATTAGATAAATATTGATATAATTCTGTTTGAGTTCCTATTTGCCAATTTTGAAACCAATTAATAAAAACCATCGGGAAAGCAGGAAATATAGTAATTATTAACAACAGGGTTACAGTGCTTATTTTAACTAGCTTATAGTGAACAATCTTTGCTGAATTTCTTTCTTTGTTAGTAAAAATTTTGTTAACAATAATAGTGATAATTATGCCTGTAGCTATTGCAATTAAAAATCTGAGACTATGATAAGTATAGCGACTTGGTAAATGCAGTTTTGGCAATAGTATGTGAGCGATAAAAAACATAAATATAGAAGCGATAAAAACCTGATAGATCGCTGATATTTTATGGCTAATTAATTTAGTAATGGTAGTTTTACATTTAACTAACCAAGGTAAGGTAAAGCCTAGCCAAACAATAGTGGGAAATTTAGGCAAATTTAATCCACTAGACCCCATAAACCAAAATAACCAAGCACTCTTACTAAAATATGGACTTCTGCCACCCAAATTAAATTCTGGCATCTGGTGCATTTGCTGACTGGTTACTACTGGGGTAAAAGGAGACTCAATAAGAATATAAGGCAGTAAAACTAGACAGGACACTATTAAACTACTAATAATAAATAGACTTTTATTTTTGGTAATTTTGATCATAGGCTTGTGATTCATGAAGGTTATAATACTGACAAAAACAGTTGCTAATTGTACCAATAATACTTGGGGGTAAAATAACCCCTGTATTGCCATTACTGTTAAACAAAGTAAGACAGAACGCTTACTAAAATAATAAAGAAATGCAGCAAATAAAGGATAGATAAAAGCCCTTGGAGTAGCAGAAACTAAATCATCATTAAGCCAGATTAATTGATTGAAAAATAAACAACACCAAAAAGAGGCAACTGGAAGTGGTAAAACAGAGTAAGAAAATAAAAATAGATAATAAGTAGCTATAATTGCTAAGAATAAAGGCAAAATTTTTGCCAGAATTATTGGCTCAATTCCTAGCTTGGCGAAACCCCAATAAAAACTTTTATAACCGAGGGGAGCAACACTGGTAAAATAATCCGCGATCGCGTCATTAGGAAATAAATTAGAATCAACATATCTTTGTAACCAAACTACATGTTGTCTGGCATCATCTTGGACTACATAATTATGATGAAAAGCAAAGTATAGAGATATTAGTCCAAAATAGAAAGGAATCAGCAAGCTAATACCAAACCATAATTCATAGGCTTGCTGCTGTCTTATTATTGATTTTGGATTATTCATTACTAGATGAAAAGAGTTTTAGGCGGTTTCGGTACAATAGCAGGT
>JASJDF010000358.1 GCA_030065715.1 Xenococcaceae cyanobacterium MO_188.B19
CGTCTTGTAAATCTTGAATATACTCTCTTAAATGTTCGACAATTTTATCTTGTTTATCTTTGGGTAAAGACTCCATCATTTTGATAACAGTATTAATTGCTGGTGACGACATTGTTGTATTTTGAGTGATAAATAGGATTAGGATAATTTTAACAATATAGTCTATTTGCTTTTGGCAGTTAACAATAAATGTCAATCAATAAAGTTAATGATAGAATATACCTGAATGTACAATTTTTTATAAATGTACATTTTGTACAAATCTCGAACAAACCGACATGATTGCAGTTAACGCAACCGAAGCACGTAATAAATTCTTGGAACTTATCAATCGTGCTGGTTATGGTCAAGAAAGAATTAGGATCAAACGTCACGGTAAACTAGTAGCAGCAATTATTAGCTGTGAAGATTTAGCACGTCTAGAAGCTTTAGAAGATGCGATTGAATCTGCTGCTTTAAAAAAAGCAATGGCTGAAAGTGAAGGTTTGATTAGTATTGAAGAATTGTTAAGCGATCAACCTTTAGAAGAATGAGCAACCAGTATTTATTATTAATCGATAAATCTGTTGCCAAACGATTACAAAAATTTTCAGCGAAACAATATAAGCAAATAGTCTCAAAGCTTTTATCCTTAGCTTCTACTCCTAAACCTCAAGATTGTAAAGCACTTAAAGGAGTAAAGGGAGGCTATCGTGTTGATAGCGGAGAATATCGTATTCTTTACTATCTTATAGAACCAGTAGGGGAACAAAGAGGACAAGTACAGATTTTTCGTGTGGGTAAGCGAAATGATGATGAGGTTTATCGCAATCTTTGAGAGTTTTAAATAATATTCAGCAATTGGGATAATACCAATGGTAAAGACTCTATCATTTTGATGACAGTATTAATTGCTGATGATGACATTTTACCTCTCCCCAAACCCCTCTCCTCTTAGGAGAAGGGCTTTTTAGTTTATGGTTTTGATAATGATATTGTAGTTGTTAATGGGATTGATTTTGATAAGAGTGATCGCGGTATAAACGTGCGATCGCATTTTTTTAGAATCAATTATAATATAGCCGTACTTTAAATTTATCAAACAATGTTCGCTACTATCAAATTAGAAGATTATTTTGATTATCTTTCTGAAGATGACATTAGGATTAAAGGACATCGTATTGGAATTGAGGATGTAATTAACTATTATTTAGAGGGATATACGCCAGAAGAAATATTAAAAGAATTACCAAGTTTGAATTTGGAAAAAATTTACGCTACTATTACTTATTATTTACATAATCGTAACGATATAGATTTTTATTTATTGCGATTAATAAACCAGAGAAAAGAAAAATATGAAGAATTTGTTAAAAACCCTTCACCTCTGATACAGCGTTTGAAAACTGAAAAAATCAAGCGTACTCAAATAACTGCTAAATAAAATGAAAGTAAGTTTTTTACTTGATGAAAATCTATCGCCAAAACTAAAATTAGCAGTATAAAGACTTAATCCTGAAATAGATATATTAAGAGTAGGAGATGAAGGTACGCCAAACTTTGGCACATTAGACCCCGAAATACTATTTTATTTGCAGAAATCTCAACGTATTTTGTTAACTGATAATCGTAAAAGTATGCCAGAGCATATCAAAACACATTGGAATAATGGCGGATATATTTGGGGATTATTTTGGTTGAGTCCAAATGCAACTTTCAGAGAAATAGCAGAAGATTTGGTTTTGATTTGGGAAACTACCGAAGCAGAAGAATGGAAAAATCAACTTATTTGGATTCCTTTATAGATTACATTGTAGTTGTGAATTCGATGTAGATTGAGAAGGGGGAGCTAGAGTTGAGAAATGCGATCGCATTTTTATAAATCATCAAACCAATTTTCTAATTCTAAATTAGGAATATTAACAAAATGAATAATCAAGTTACTAAAGCTCAAGAAAATATATTTGAGGATTTAGGTTTTGAACCTGAAGAAGCAGCAAAGTTAAAAATTAGAGCAAATTTGATTTTAGACTTACAGAGATATATCAAAAAACAAGAATGGACTCAACAACAAGCAGCATATTTTTTTAATGAAACTCAACCAAGAATCAGTAATTTAATGAATGGAGATATTGAAAGATTTAGTATTGATAAGCTGGTACAAATGATAGTTAAAGCAGGAATGAAATTGAAGTAGAAAGTAAAACTAAGATGTTGTTCACCACTCCTTACTTTCCTTCCCATAAAACTTTTTCAGCAAAGCCTAACTACTCTGCCCATTAGATTCGTAATATATTCTTGTTCCCGCCCAGTGTAATTTTTCTCGTATAACTTCGTAAAAAGAATAGCTTTCTCTCAATATAATGAACTTCGCCTGACAGTCTGCCATTTCTACTACTACTCTTTGTCCTGGCCAAACTGTAGTAGCTAGAGAGCCATCTGTCCAAAGTTTCGTATTTACTTCATGATCCCCCAAAGCCCATACACTGACCATACTTCTTGGTGGCAGAATAATAGAACGCCCCGAAAGACTTAAAGGACAAATAGGAGTAACTGCGATCGCTTCGATCCCTGGATGTAAAATTGGACCATTAGCAGATACTGTATAACCAGTAGAACCAGTAGGAGTAGCCACTAACAAGCCGTCTCCACTGTATTGATCCACCACTTGTCCATTGACTTCCATTTCCAGAATTGAGGTAGGCATTCGGTCAATACTAGCTGGCTTAATACACATCTCATTCAGGCAAAAAAACTTCTCACTAACAGGTTCGGGATTAGTGCGATCGCATTCATACAACCTGGCTTGTAACATCATTCGGCTTTGGACTGCATAAATATCTGATTCCAAACGCTGCCAGACTTTTTCTGTATCCTTAAACAATTCAAAAGGTTCAGTTAAAAATCCTAAATGTCCTCCCACATTCACCGCTAAAATAGGTATGCCTTCAGGGGCAAGATGCCTAGCAGCAGCTAAAATAGTCCCATCTCCCCCCAAAACCACAGCTAAATCAATCTGAGCTGTAGTAGAAGCTAGAAATACTGGATAAGGATTATCTTTCCTCCCACTAGGTCCTAGTAAAACTTGGCATCCCCTTTGTTCCAGTTCTTGGGCGCATCTTTCTGCCCATTGTTTACTACGACTATATCCTGCCTTATAGGCGATGATTACCTGCTTTAGTTCCACTTTTGTTCAGAAAAAATGTATTTTTTGATCTTGCTTCTCCTATGGTGACAGGAGAAAGACTTGCCAAAAATAGAAAAATTATTAATATAGATATAGTCAGCTACAACGTTGGTGACTTCCTGCATAGTTTATTGATCTATGCTTGACTTATACGGGAACTGGCTTGATATCTGGGAAAGTAAACCGAGCTTGTACTCGGAAACGGACTTAGACTTCGCCTTGTACCCCCCTGGATTTTCCAGGTCGTAAACTAGGGAAAAACGGCGTTATGGTGAGTTAGGCAAGCCCCACGGAAAAGAATTCCGAAGCCCCTAACATTAGGCTAGATATTGAAAATCCCTCTTTAGACAGGGGGGTTTTTGATTTTCTACCATTAGTTAAAGGCAACTCAAAACTCAATAAGACTGTATCTTAATTAAATCTGTAACCACTATATTGGGATTTCTTGACACATATCTTCGGAAAAATTACATTTGAACATTATATTAAGAAATGTAATAAGTCCAAATAAATCTAGCAATTGAATCAGGTTACCGATGAAATTTCAAAGAGAATTTTTTGAATGTGTACCCAAAACAGTTATGCCACGTCCCCATGTGGTGGAAGAAACTGATATTTTAGGTTCGAGTGGAACAGCTTGGGCTGTAGATACAGCTATTTATGGAGATAACTATTACTTAAATCGAGAACAGGGTTTGCTGGAAATTTATGAAGCTGGAGCAGCCATTTCTTTCCATCATCTCTTACCTCGAAAAGATAAATATGAACAGGAAGGACTTTATTTGAGGCTGAAATTGGCTTATCGGACAACAGCTAATGCCAACGTTAACATTCGCACTTTTTCAGGAAATCACGTAACTTTGCCCAATAGCTTACACGGTGATATGTATGATGATCCTCAAACCTATTGGTATATAACTGATGATCTAACTCTTAATATTAATTCCATTTATTCAGGGGAAAAAATTTGGATTCAGCGCGTAGATTGGGAATGGATGAGTAAAGAAGTAGTGTATGAAGATGAAGTTCAAGATCAAAATCGATTTTTGATTCGATCTTACGAAAAGATTCAAAATTTATATTCTCCCCAAGAAATCACACCAAATTCCGTTAAAAATTTCTTGATCGAAAAAATTCAAAAAGATGATGAATTTGCTAAACATTGTCTAGCTATGTTGCGTCAAAAACAATTGATGAATAAAGATTTAAAGCAACTTTTTCTAGAAAGCGAGATAGAATTTACCTCGCAGTCAAAAATTGAAAATAAAAATTAAATTCAGCTCTTTTCTTGTTAGTATTTGGTTGAAAAATCTCCAAAATTAATCATCATAAAAAATCATTAGTAAAGATGACAGCAGTTAAAGAAAAGAATTGGTTAAGCGATTTTGATTTGCATTTGTTCGGGGAAGGAAAACACTATAGTATCTACGAAAAACTGGGAGCGCACCTAACAGAGAGAGAGGGACAATCAGGAGTTTATTTTGCTGTTTGGGCACCTCATGCTCAGAAAGTTGGGGTAGTAGGGGACTTTAACAATTGGGATAATAATCAATCCCCAATGAAGCGCAACCAGATGGGAATTTGGGAGGCATTTGTTCCTGGTCTGGCATCGGGGGAGAAGTATAAATATGCCATCAAAAATGCTCAGGGTCATTGTTGTTTAAAAACTGATCCTTATGGCTATCAACAGGAGCTACGTCCAGCCACAGCATCAATTGTGACAGATTTATCCTACTCTTGGCAGGACGAATCTTGGTTAGCTCACCGTTCCCAAGCTAATCCTGATGAAATGCCAATTTCGATCTATGAAGTCCATCTTGGTTCTTGGTTACATTCCAGTCTAGAAACCCCCCCAGAAAGTGGTCAAGCCGTACCAGTTTCTGATAAACCTGGTGCAAGATTTTTGACTTATCGAGAATTGGCTGACAAGCTTATTCCCTACGTTAAAGAAGTTGGTTACACTCACATTGAGTTATTACCTATCACCGAACACCCTTTTGATGGTTCTTGGGGCTATCAAGTAGTCGGTTACTATGCTCCAACCTCTCGTTATGGAACTCCCCAAGATTTTATGTACTTTATTGATCGCTGTCACCAAGCAGGGATTGGAGTGTTGATCGATTGGGTACCTGGACATTTTCCTAAAGATGCTCATGGTCTGGCTGGGTTTGATGGAACTAGCCTTTACGAATATGAGGATTGGCGCAAAGGAGAACATAAAGGCTGGGGAACTCTGGTCTTTAATTATGAACGCTATGAAGTCCGCAATTTTCTCATTGCCAGCGCTCTATTTTGGTTTGAAAAATATCATATCGATGGGATTCGAGTTGATGCAGTTGCTTCCATGCTCTATCTCGACTACGAACGAGAAGAATGGATCGGCAATGCTCATGGTGGTCGAGAAAACTTAGAAGCAGTAGAATTTCTGCGCCAGCTAAACGAGGCAATTTTTCAACACTATCCTGGTGTTCTTTCTATTGCCGAAGAATCTACCACCTGGGAAAAGGTATCCCATCCGATAGACATAGGTGGTTTGGGATTTAATTTTAAGTGGAATATGGGCTGGATGAACGACACCTTAAGTTATTTTCACGTTCACTCCCAAGACCGTTCCAACGTTCATAACAAGCTAACTTTTAGTATTTGGTACGCATTTACCGAAAAATTCATGCTGGCTCTTTCCCATGACGAGGTTGTTCATGGAAAAGGACATCTGTGGCAAAAAATGCCAGGAGATGATAGCCAAAAAATGGCTAATTTACGGGGGCTTTTTGCCTATATGTTTACTCATCCTGGCAAGAAAACTCTCTTTATGGGTATGGAGTTTGGTCAGACAAGAGAATGGAATGTTAATG
>JASJDF010000359.1 GCA_030065715.1 Xenococcaceae cyanobacterium MO_188.B19
CCTTTAAGTGGAATTTTAGTTTGTGCTGATGTTTTAATTAAAACTCCTGAAAAGTTAGATTTAGAAGAAAGCCAGTTTTACCTAAATTTAATTAAAGAAGCTGCTCTCAATATGCAATATTTACTAGAGGATGTTTTAGTTTTAAGTCAAACCGAGTCAAAACAACAAAAACTCAATTTTAGTAACTTTAAACTAGAGGAATTTTGCCAACAAATTATTAAAGAAGTTAAGCTTTCCTATCAAGATCGAGTAATTAACTTGAACTTTTCAGAAGATAATTTCGAAATTTCTGCCGATCAGAAACTTTTATGGCATATTCTCACTAATTTATTATCTAATGCTTTAAAGTATTCTCCTGATAATGAAGCTGTAGATTTAATATTAGCTAAACAAGAAAATTTAATAATTTTAGAAGTACGCGATCGCGGTATTGGCATTCCTTTAGAAGCACAAAAAAATCTGTTTGAATCTTTCTATCGTGCTAGTAATGTAGGAGATACTCCTGGTACTGGTTTGGGTTTAGCTATTGTTAAAAGGGCGATCGATTTACATCAAGGAAATATTTTTGTCGAAAGTCAGCCAAAAGTAGGAACAACTATTAGGGTGGAATTACCAATTAGAGTTAATAATTTGTAGTTAATTGTTGATTGATCGCTGTGATGTTGCTTATGTGATTATTAATGAAATCACCTTACTAATGATATTATTTAAAAGCTAAGTATTACTATTAGAATCAATATTACTATTCCTAATAAAATAAATATATATTGAGTAGTTTTGTTACTTTTGTTGAGAATTTCTGAATAAGATAATTCATGATTTTGAATTAGCAAGAAGGAATATCGAGATTGTTCATTTTAGTATGTTAATTAGGGTTTTTTGTGAAAAATTCTTTAACTACTTCTGCAACAGGGCGCAATTGATTATCAACTTCATAGTTCATTTGTTGCATTTGTTCAGCCGTAATGAATCCAGCAAGATTAGCTAGAGCTGGTTCTATCTCTCGGTATTTTGCTAAAGTTTCCTGATTAAAAACTGGTACTGCTTCATAAGGGGGAAAATATTTCTTATCGTCTTCTAATACAACTAATTTCAGTACAGGAATCAATCCATCGGTCGAATTCCCTGCTACTAAATCTACTTGTTTCTGCGCTAGGGCTTTATACATCAGTCCTAAGTCCATCTGTTGAGGCGTATTTTTGAATTTTAAGCCATAAGTTTTAGCTAATCCTGGATAACCATCTTTTCTTGCTAAAAATTCATAACCAAATCCAGCTCGCCATTGGGGGGTGTATTGAGCTGCTTGGGAGAGGGTTTTAATGTTGAGATTTTGGGCATCTTCACGACGGATCACGATAGCGAAAGTATTTTCAAAGCCTAAAGAGTTCATTACTGTTAATTGAAAATCTTCATCATAGGCTTGTTTGACTATTCGATAGACTTTTTTGGGATCAGTAATAGGCTTTTGTTTGAGAATTGCCGTCAAAGCAGTCCCAGTATATTCAACATAACCATCAATTTGACCAACTTTTACTGCTTCATGACAAATAAAGGTTCCTCCTAAATTAAACTGTCGCTCAACTTTTAAATCAGTTTTGGCTTCAATTTGTTGAGCAAGAATCTCTCCTAAGATTACTTGTTCAGTAAAATTTTTAGAACCAATAGTAATTGTTTCAGTTTGGGGATTTTGTAGTCCAAAAATCCCTAATAACAAACCAGTCATCAAGACAGCCAAGACTCCTAAAAGAAAATACTTCTGCTTGCTTTGACCTGGTTGTGTTAGGTATCTCTCCAGCCAACCCAGAAATAAGTCCGCCCCCAAAGCAATAAAAGCGGAGGGAATTGCACCAGCAAGAATTAACTGAGTATTGACGGTAGAAATACCCCGAAAAATAAATACTCCTAACCCACCTCCTCCAATAGCTGCTGCAATAGTAGCAATCCCCACAGAAATCACTGTTGCAATGCGGATTCCAGCAATAATAATACCCAAGGCTAAAGGAATTTCTACCTGAAACAGCAATTGTGTATCGGTCATTCCCATACCTCGTCCCGCTTCCCGAATCGTGGGGTCGATGTTAATTATTCCTGTGTAAGTATTGCGAATTAGAGGAAGTAAAGCATAAAGGCTAAGTGCCACAATGGCAGGTACTTTTCCAATTCCCCCAATAAATGGCACCGAAATCAGAAAGCCAAATATAGCAAGACTGGGAATTGTTTGAATAGCATTAGCTAAACCCAGAACCACTTTTGCCAGTTTTGGCTTGCGGGTAATTACAATCCCCAGGGGAATACCAATGGAGATGGCAATGGTCATCGCAATAGCGACTAGGATTAAATGTTCTCCTGTGCGTAAGAGTATTTCTCCCCCATAGGGTATGGAAAACAAGTTACTCAAGATTAAATCAACAATATTCAATGAACAATTTACTGAGAAATTTGGCAACAAGCCATAAAACGTCTTGCTTCAGGATGTTGCGATCGCTTAAATTGGGTTGGTGTTCCCTCTAAGACTAATTTACCTTCAGAGATTAAACTAACTTTAGTAGCTAGTAAAAAAGCTTCTTGAATATCGTGGGTGACAAAGATTACTGTTTTACCAAGTTGGGCTTGTAAATGACGCAATTGCTGTTGTATTTCCCAACGGGTAATAGGATCAAGTCCGCCAAAAGGTTCATCCATTAATAGTATAGGTGGATCTATAGCTAAGGCTCTGGCTACCCCCACTCTTTGTCTTTGTCCTCCAGAAAGTTGATGAGGATAACGTGGGGCAAATTTACCTGGTTCCAAACCTACTAAATCTAATAATTCATATACCCGCCTTTTTAAGGTCTTAGGTTTCCAACCTTCTAGAGATGGAACAAGTCCCACGTTTTCCTCCACAGTAAAATGAGGAAATAAACCAATTTCCTGAATTACATAACCAATGCTTCGTCTCAGTTGAATAGGATCCCAATCCTCTGTTGCACGTCCGTGAACTATTACCTTTCCTGCTGTTGGTATCACAAGATGATTAATTAATTTTAGGGTAGTAGTTTTTCCGCTACCACTACGCCCTAGTAACACCAGAAATTCGCCTTTGGAGATAGTAAGATTGAGATCGAATAAAAGATTGTTTGCTCCGACCCCATAGCTCACATCCTGAAATTCCACAACAATTTCTTTGTCCTGCAAAAGCTTCGGGCTTTTTGCCATCAGTAATTCTTCCTACAATTGTTTTGATGATTTGATTTAATTATTATTATCTACCAGAAAAATATGACTCTTAATGTAAGAAACGTTGCTGTTATTGGTGCTGGACTTGGAGGATTAGCTTGTGCAATCGCTTTACATAAACAAGGTTTTGAAGTTCAAGTTTATGAGCAAGCTAAGGATTTCCGTCCTGTTGGTGGAAGCTTGGGTTTGTTTCCCAATGGATTAAATTTTTGGTAGTGATTCCCATGTGTTGAAGTAGAAGCTACAAAGCCCACCATAATAAGCTTTACCGAATCTTTAAAGAAATCGGGTATAGTTAATTGAGAACCCCGAATTTATCTATTTAAAAATCAAAATTATCGTATTTACTAAATTGAACAACTGCTGATCTATGGCAAAAATTGAAACTCGTACCGAACCCATGGTTATTAACATGGGACCACAACATCCTTCAATGCATGGCGTTTTACGCCTCATTGTAACTCTTGATGGAGAAGACGTTATTGACTGTGAACCCGTCATCGGCTATCTTCACCGAGGAATGGAAAAAATTGCCGAAAGTCGCACCAATGTTATGTTTGTTCCCTACGTTAGTCGTTGGGATTATGCAGCAGGAATGTTTAATGAAGCAATTACTGTTAATGCTCCTGAAAAACTAGCAGGAATTGAAGTTCCCAAACGCGCCCAATATATTCGGGTTATCATGTTGGAACTCAATCGTATTGCAAATCATCTCTTGTGGCTTGGTCCTTTTCTGGCAGACGTTGGCGCACAAACTCCTTTCTTCTACATTTTCCGTGAAAGAGAAATGATTTACGATCTTTGGGAAGCTGCTTCAGGACAAAGATTAATCAATAACAACTATTTTCGTATTGGTGGGGTTTCAGTAGATTTACCCTATGGTTGGATTGATAAATGTCAGGATTTCTGTGATTATTTTCTACCCAAGGTGGATGAATATGAAAAACTCATTACTAATAATCCTATATTCCGTCGTCGTGTAGAGGGAATTGGTACTATTACCAGGGAAGAAGCAATTAACTGGGGTCTTTCTGGTCCCATGTTAAGGGGGTCTGGAGTCAAGTGGGATTTACGCAAAGTTGATCACTATGAATGCTACGACGATTTTGATTGGGATATACATTGGGAAACTGCTGGCGACTGCTTTGCACGTTATTTAGTGCGTATTAGAGAAATGCGAGAGTCAATTAAAATTATTAATCAGGCTCTGGTAGGTATTCCCGGTGGTCCTTACGAAAACCTAGAAGCTAAACGCATGGCTGAGGGTAAAAAATCTGAGTGGAATGGCTTTGATTATCAGTACGTAGCCAAAAAAGTTGCTCCTACTTTCAAAATTCCTTCAGGAGAACATTATGTTCGTCTCGAAAGCGGTAAAGGAGAATTAGGTATCTTTATCGTGGGTAATGATAATGTTTTCCCTTGGCGTTGGAAAATTCGTGCTGCTGATTTCAACAATTTGCAAATTTTACCTCACTTACTTAAAGGAGTAAAAGTAGCAGATATTATGGCGATTTTGGGTAGTATCGACATAATTATGGGTTCAGTAGATCGTTAAATTAAGGAATGAGAAAATTTTCTGATTTCTTCAAGCCTTGTTTCAAAAACATAAAAGACGATTATTAAAATAAATCTTTTTAGCGGGTATATCCCGCTTTTTTTATGGAGGAGCAGTCAATGATTAAGGAACAGGAGAGAACAAAGCAAGACTTGGTATTTAAATCACAGCAACTTACTGACTAATTTTGTTATGTTGTTTGTAACAATTAGTAATAATCTTGGATTTTTCAGTTTTGGATATGATTCTGACAACCTCCGTTTCTACGGCAAATTTGCTAGATAGTCTTTCCCTAACTAGGGTTTGGGAAACTGTTCACAGCAATAGCTGTCCTTATATATATAATTTTCATATGCACACTAATGCCTCTGATGGGAAGCTTTCTCCACTGGAATTAGTTGACCAGGCAATTGATATTGGTTTAAAAGGAATTGCTATCACCGATCATCACTCTCTAGGAGGCTATCAACAAGCTGAATCTTACAGAAATCAAATACAGATAGCTAATCCTGAACAAGAAATCTTTAATCTTTGGACAGGAATTGAAATAACTTCTAATTTAAGAGGAACGGATGTGCATATCCTAGGCTATGCTTTTGATCCTACTCATGTTGCTCTACAGCCTTATATTCAGTCTGTTAGCCCTGAAGGTCAAGATGCCAATGCTCAAAAAGTTATTGCCTCAATTCATCAAGCAGGAGGCTTGGCAATTTTGGCTCATCCCTTCCGTTATCGTCGTCCAGCCAGAGAACTAGTAGTGTTAGCTGCTGAAATGGGCATTGATGGAATTGAGGCATACTATGCCTATGGTAATTCTTACCCTTGGAAGCCTAGTCCTAATCAAACTGAAGAAGCTCTAGAATTAGCTTTCAAAAATGGTTTATACACAACCTGCGGTACGGATACTCATGGATTAAATCTACTCAAAAGAATCTAATCCTAATTGGCTTGCGACATAGGAAAGTATAATTTTTTCTAGAATTGCCAGCTTACCTAATGATTAAACTTCAAAAAATACCTTCCTATTTAGATCGAGATACTCTTGCAGCATGGATTTTTCTGGCTCCGGCATTGATTCTACTGGGTATTTTTTTGTTTTATCCCATTGCCTATTTAATTTATCTGAGTTTTACTACTGGTAGCTTTACTATTTCTGGTATCAGTTGGATTGGGTTGAGTAATTACCAGCGACTGTTTTCCGACTCAGATTTTTGGCAAGTTATCGGCAATACCATTTATTT